>CAVDTO010000075.1:0-8529 GCA_963611895.1 bacterium | reverse complement strand
GCTCAAAAACACGATCTGCTCGACGACATCATCGACATCAGCAAGGGGCTCGGCCCGCTCAAGGACCCGCTCGGCAGCGTCGCCGACGTGCTCGCGGGCAACGCTTCCGAAAAAGAGGCCTGGAACCCCGCCGACTATAAAGAGCGCCCGCGCGTGAACACGATCCGCTGCCTCGCGTGCCGCAGCTCCAAGAGCGGCTGCACGGCCTGCGTGGACGTGTGCCCCGTGAACGCCATCGAGATCGACGAGGACGAGATCGAGATCCTCGACTCCTGCCGCAAGTGCGGCCTGTGCGTGGCCGCCTGCCCGAGCGAGGCCTTCGTCTCGCCGAGCATCTCGCCCAAGCGCCTCTACGACGAGATCGCCCGCGCCGCCGCCGCGCACGAGACCGCCTACGTGACCTGCACGCGCGCCCTGCGCCGCTGCCCGCGCGAGAACGAGGTCGTCGTGGCGTGCCTGGGCGACGTACCGCGCGAGACCTGGTTCGCGATCCTTGCCGACTACCGCAACGTCTCGGCCTATCTGCCGCTCGGCGCGTGCGACAAGTGCCGCAACGCCGCGGGCGAGGAGATGCTCGGCGAGCGCATCGCCGACGCCGAGGAGTGGTCGGGCCACGCGCTCGGGCTCGAGGTGGAGCCGGGCGCGCTCAAGTGCAAGAAGCGCCGCGAGTTCGAGCGCAAGGAGTTCATGCAGAACGTCGCCAAGTCCACGGGCCTCACCGTGACCAAGCTGAACCCCGCCACGGCGGCCGTGATGTCGGTGGCGCAGCGCCTGCAGAAGCACACCGAGCGCATCTCCAAGCTCGAGGACACGCTCAACAAGGCCGTCGGCGTCTCGAGCGAGCAGCGCCGCCGCGTGCTGCTCGAGCGCCGCCAGCTCGTGCTCTCGGCGCTGCAGGAGCACCCCAAGCGCGCCAAGCGCGTGAGCATCGAGCGCCCTGCCTGCGACAACGCCGCCTGCACCATGTGCGGCGCCTGCGTGGAGGCCTGCCCGGTGCATGCCTGCGACCTCACGGGGGCGGGCGCGTTCTCGCTCGAACCCACCTACTGCATCGGGTGCGGCCTGTGCGCCGAGGTCTGCGACGCGCACGCGCTCACCATGCAGCAGGTCGATGGCGAGGAGCTCGTGGTCGTCGACCCCGATGCCGAGAAGAAGGCGGCCGAGCGCGCCGCGGCCCGCGAGAAGTCGCGCAAGATGAAGGCCGAGGCCAAGAAGAAGCTCGACTCCGCGCTCGACCGTGTGGAGAAGCTCGCCGAGTAGCGCGGGCGGGCGGGCGCGGCACCCCCTCGCGCGCTGCCGCGCCCGGCGCAGGCTCCGCTGCCCCGTGACGTTACCGCGGACGCGCCGTCGCGCCTTCGCGCCCGGTGCCGCCGGCGCGCTATACTGAACGCCGCACTTACATACATATACGCCACGCAATTTAAAGGAGCGCACGTGTCCCTCTCCATCGGAATCGTCGGCCTGCCCAACGTGGGCAAGTCCACGCTGTTCACCGCCCTCACCAAAAAGACCGGCCTCGCCGCCAACTACCCGTTCGCCACGATCGACCCCAACGTCGGCATCGTCGACGTCCCCGACAGCCGCCTCCAGGCGCTCGCCGACATCGTGAACCCGGGCCGCATCGTGCCCGCCACGGTCGAGTTCGTCGACATCGCCGGCCTCGTCAAGGGCGCCAACGAGGGCGAGGGCCTCGGCAACCAGTTCCTCGCGAACATCCGCGAGACCGACGCCATCTGCGAGGTCGTGCGCTACTTCAAGGACCCGAACGTCATGCGCGAGGTCGGGCGCACGGGCGAGTTCGTCGATCCGGCGGCCGACGCCGACACGATCATGACCGAGCTCATCCTGGCCGACCTCGGCACGCTCGAGAAGCAGCTCCCCAAGCTCGAGAAGGAGTCCAAGCGCGATAAGGAACTCGCCCCCAAGTACGAGGTAGCAAAACGCCTGGTCGAGTGGCTGAACGAGGGCAACCGCGCCGCCACCATGGAGATGACCCCCGAGGAGCGCGCCGCCGCCAAGGGGCTCTTCCTCCTCACCATGAAGCCGATCCTCTACGTGGCGAACGTCGACGAAGACATGCTCAACGACGACCTCGCGCCCATCGACGGCGTGAAGCCCCTGCCCATCTGCGCCAAGGTGGAGGCCGAGCTCTCGGAGCTCGACCCCGAGGACGCCGCCGAGTACCTCGAGAGCCTGGGCCTCGAGCAGCCCGGCCTCGACGCGCTCGCCCAGGCCGCCTACAGGCTGCTCGGCCTGCAGAGCTTCTTCACCGCGGGCGAGATGGAGGTCAAGGCCTGGACCGTGCGCCAGGGCGCCACGGCCCCGCAGGCCGCCGGCGTGATCCACACCGACTTCGAGCGCGGGTTCATCAAGGCCGAGGTCATAGGCTACGACGACTACGTGGAGCTCAAGGGCGAGCAGGGCGCCAAGGCGGCCGGCAAGCTGCGCATCGAGGGCAAGGACTACGTGATGGCCGACGGCGACGTGGTGCACTTCCGCTTCAACGTGTAGGAGCCGCGGAGCGGTTGCCGGCGGCCCGCATGCGGCTCGGGTTCTGGGTCCGGCAGCTTGGCTTGGAGGCCTTGCTGGCCGGGACGCGGGCCCGGATCTGCGCCTTCCGCCTTCGTGCGCCTGCGCCCGAACGGGAACCTGTGCGCGCGGCGCGGTCTTGCCCGCAGCTGCCGTCAACCAGAACCGTCCCGACCGGCGGCATGCCCACGGGTGTGTCGCCGGACCTGTTTATGGGGTAGAAGAACATGCGAACGTGAGCGCCGGCGCCGAGCGCGCCGGCAGAAGATTGGAGTCTGCATGACAGCCGAAGAGAAGGTCTCGAACGCCGGCAAGGTCGCGATCGTGCTCGAGGGCGGGAGCTTTCGCGGGCAGTTCACCTGCGGCGTCATCGACGTGCTGCTCGAGAACGGCGTGGAGGGAATTTCCGCCTGCTACGGGGTCTCGGCCGGCGCGCTCAACGGGCTCAACTACAAGTCGCGCCAGATCGGTCGCGGCTGCCGCGTGAACCTCGCCTTCTGCAACGACGGCCGCTACGTGGGCGCCAAGTCTCTCGCCACCACGGGCAGCATCGTGGGCTACGACTTCTTGCTCAACGACGTGCAGGACAAGATCGACCCCTTCGACAACCGCGCGTTCCTCGAGAACCCCATGCGGCTCTTCGTGACCGTGACCGATGTGGTCTTTGGCACCGCCGGTTACCTCGAGGTGCGCGACCCGGTGCTCGATATCGACTACGTGCGCGCCTCGACCTCGCTCCCGCTCGTGACGCCCATGGTCAAGGTCGACGGCAATCGCTACGTCGACGGCGGCGTGGCCGATTCCGTGCCGGTGGAGCACGTGCTCGAGGAGGCGGGCTTCGACCGCGCGATCGTGGTGCTCACGCAGGACCGCGGCTACGTGAAGAAGCCCTACGAGTTCACGCCCGCCGCGCGCGCGGCCTACGCGGAGTACCCGTACCTGCTCCAGGCGCTCGAGACGCGCCACGAGCGCTACAACGAGCAACGCGCGCACATCTGGGCCTACGAGAACGAGGGCCGCGCTCTCGTGGTGGCGCCGCAAAAGCCGGTCGAGGTGGGGCACGTGGAGCACGACCCGGCCAAGCTCCTCAACCTCTATATCCAAGGGCGCCAGGAGGCCACGCGCCTGCTGCCCAAGATCCGGGAGTTCATCGGGTAGGGGAGCGAGTGCGGGCGAGGGACGCTCTTGTAGAGGGCGTCGCGCCCCGTCCCGCCGCACCGTACGGGCCGTGCCCTGATGGTCGGCCGCAGCTCGTGGCGAACATGTGCAGATGATGCGCGGGCACCGAGAAAGTTCTTTGAAACCCTCGGTGCCCGCGATACTATTAGCGGGTTACTTGCAGAGCCCCGTGAATCTCTGTAACAACACGTACCTATCCATGAAGGAGTCCAAGTGATTTCGAAATCGACTCACTACGCAAAGCAGGGCGAGGTCCAGCGCAACTGGGTTCTCGTCGATGCCGACGGTGCCGTCCTGGGCCGTCTTGCCACCCAGATCGCCATGATCCTGCGCGGCAAGAACAAGCCCCAGTTCACGCCGAACAGCGACTGCGGTGACTTCGTTGTCGTCATCAACGCCGATAAGGTCCAGCTTACCGGCAACAAGGCCGACAGCAAGGTCTACTACCGTCACTCCGGCTACAACGGCGGCCTCAAGGCCGAGAGCTTCCGCGCGGCTATGGAGAAGCATCCCGAGCAGGTCATCGAGCGCGCCGTCCGCGGCATGCTCCCCAAGACCACCCTCGGTCGCAAGCAGATCACCAAGCTCAAGGTGTACGCTGGCGCCGAGCACCCGCATGCTGCCCAGAACCCCACGAAGATTGAGCTGGAGGCTTAAAGATGGCTGATAACACCGTCGTTTACCAGGGTACCGGCCGTCGTAAGAACGCCGTCGCCCGCGTCCGTCTCGTCCCCGGCACCGGCAAGGTGACCATCAACAAGCGCGACGCCGAGCAGTACTTCGGCCGCAAGCAGCTCGTTGAGGACGCCCTCGCCCCCTTCAAGGTGACCGACACCGCCGGTCAGTTCGACGTCATCGCCCTCTGCGATGGCGGCGGCATCTCCGGTCAGTCCGGCGCCCTTCGCCTCGGCATCGCCCGCGCTCTCCTGAACGCCGGCGACTACCGCGCCGACCTCAAGAAGGCCGGTTTCCTCACGCGCGACGCTCGCGTGGTCGAGCGCAAGAAGGCCGGTCTCAAGAAGGCTCGCCGCGCTCCCCAGTTCTCCAAGCGCTAAGCTTTTCTTCTTCGGAAGATTCAATCAAAGCGGGGCCTACCGAGTTTTCGGTGGCCCCGTTTTTCCATTTGTTCCGGCAAGGAGTCGAATATGCCCCAGAACATCTTTGGAACCGACGGCGTGCGCGGCGTCGCCAACGCCGACCTCAACTGCGACCTCGCCTTTAGGCTCGGCCGCGCGGCGACCAAGTTCCTCGGTCCCGATATCTGCGTCGGCCGCGACACGCGCCTTTCGGGCACCATGCTCGAGAGCGCCCTCACGGCGGGCATCATGGCCGAGGGCGGCCGCCCGCACTGCTGCGGCGTCATCCCCACGCCGGCCGTGGCGCTGCTCACGGTGGAGTCGGGGCTCGACGGCGGCATCGTCATCTCGGCCTCGCACAACCCGCCCGAGTTCAACGGCATCAAGTTCTTCTCTGCTCAGGGCATGAAGCTCCCCGACGCGCTTGAGGAGGAGATCTCGGCCTGGGTCATGTCCGACGAGGCCATGGCGGCAGACTCGCTCCCCACCGGCGCGGGCGTGGGCCACATCGTCAAGATGAAGGACGCGCGCGAGCGCTACATCGACCACGCCGTCTCGACGCTCGACGGCCTTTCGCTTGAGGGGCTCGTCGTCGCCGTCGATTGCGGACACGGCGCCTCGAGTGTCTCGACTCCGGTCGCGCTCCAGCGCCTGGGCGCCACGGTGCACGCCATCAACACCGACTACAACGGCACCGACATCAACGTCGAGTGCGGCTCCACGCACCTTGAGCCCCTTAAGGAGCTCGTGGCCCGCACCGGAGCCGACCTGGGCCTCGCGCACGATGGCGACGCCGACCGCGTGCTCTTCGTCGACCACGACGGCAACGAGATCGACGGCGACTTCATCCTCGCCATCTGCGGTTCCGACCTGGCTGCCCGCGGCAAGCTTGCCAACTCCGAGATCGTCTCGACGGTCATGTGCAACCTCGGCTTCTCCACGGCCATGAAGGGCGCGGGCTTCGACGTGGTGCAGACCGCGGTGGGCGACCGCTACGTGCTCGAGCGCATGATCGCCGACGGAGCCGTGCTCGGCGGCGAGCAGTCGGGCCACATCATCTTCTTGGAGCACAACACCACGGGCGACGGCCTCGTGACGGCGCTGCAGCTGCTCTCGGTGGTCAAGCGCACCGGGCGCTCCCTTGCGGACCTTGCGAGCTGCATGCGCAAGTTCCCGCAGGTGCTCGTGAACGTGCAGTCCGAGAACAAGGCCGGCCTCGACGACTGCGCCCCCGTTTGGGATGCCGTGCGCGCCGCCGAGGACGAGCTGGGCGATCGCGGCCGCGTGCTCGTGCGCCCCTCGGGCACCGAGCCCCTGGTGCGCGTCATGGCCGAGGCCGAGACGATCGAGCTCACGCAATCCGTGGTCGATGCAATCGTCGCGGTTGTGGAGCGCGAGCTCCCCTAGGTGCTAAAATGTTGTGCGCAAACGGCCAATAGGGCTCGAGGGGGACCATGATCAAAAGTGTTCTGAAGTCGATCGGCAGGCACGGGCGGAGCGTTTCGCTGCTCTCCCCGCTGGCTGGAACCGTCATTCCGCTCGAGGACGTGAATGACCAGACCTTTGCCGCCGGCCTTTTGGGACAGGGCGTGGCGATCGTGCCCAGCGGCAACGAGGTCGTTGCCCCGGCCGACTGCAAGATCAGCGCTATCTTCCCCACGGGCCATGCGGTCGCTCTCAAGACGAACAACGGGCTCGATGTCCTGATTCACGTCGGGCTCGAGACGGTCAAGCTCGACGGGCGCCATTTTTCGGTGCACGTCGCCGTCGGCGACGAGGTCTCGCAGGGCCAGAAGATCATCGGGTTCGATCGCGAGGCCATCAGCAGCGAGGGTTTTGACGTGACGGCGCCGATCATCATCTGCAACTCGGTTGAGTTCTCGAGCATCAAGGGTGTGATCGGATCCGACGTGGCCGAGCTCGACCAGCTGATCGTGGCCAAGGAGCGCTAGGCTCCGAACAACATAGCTTGCCTAATAGGGCGTCCTCACGGGCGCCCTTTTTTATGGATAGGCGTGCTTGGCTCCATGGGGTGGGACGTGCGGATGCTGGCGTCGCGTTCTGAGCCCTGTTTGGAGTGGTGGCTGTTGTTGTAAACACCATACGAGTGTTATGTCTCTTGGGAGAGGGGCGGGGTTCCAACGAAGCGGGGGGCAGCGCGAGCCCGTCGACCCCATAAAGCCGTCCTTGCAATAAGAGCTATGTTGCCCGCAGTGGTTCAAAATGGAGAACCACCCGGTCGTTTGCGGGATTTTGCTTGCCTGCCGCGCGGCGAAGATGCCATTATTGATGTGCCGGAGCGCTCTGCTCTGGACGGCGTGGACGGGCAGGGGCCCCGACGCGCGCGCGTTGATCGACACGTTTAGACGACCTCGCCCTGGTGGTCGCGACCGTAAAGCAAGCGGTCCGACGGGCCGCGAGCGGGGTGCGAGAACGCGGCATCCCGCACACGAGAAGGGATGCGCGATGAAGATCATCAAGGCAAAAGATTACGACGACATGAGCCGCAAGGCCGCAAACATCATCTCGGCAAAGGTGATTCTCGAGCCCGATTGCGTGCTCGGCCTGGCGACCGGCAGCACGCCGATCGGCGCCTACAAGCAGCTCGCCAAGTGGTGCGACAAGGGCGACGTGGACTTCTCGGAGGTCAAGACCTACAACCTCGACGAGTACCGCGGTCTCTCGCACGACGACCCGCAGAGCTACCACTACTTCATGCGCGAGAACTTCTTCGACCACATCAACATCAAGCTCGAGAACACGCACGTGCCCGACGGTTCGAACCCCGATGCCGCCGCTGCGTGCGGCGAGTATGACCGCATCGTGGCCGCGGCCGGCTACCCCGACCTGCAGCTGCTCGGCATCGGCAACAACGGTCACATCGGCTTCAACGAGCCCGACGACCACTTCTCCGCCGGCACGCACTGCGTGGACCTCACCGAGAGCACGATCGAGGCCAATAGCCGTCTGTTCGACTGCAAGGACGACGTGCCGCGCCAGGCCTACACCATGGGCACGCAGACGATCATGTACGCGCGCATGATCCTCATCATCGCGAGCGGCGCGGCGAAGGCGCAGGCGGTGCACGACATGTGCTACGGCCCCGTGACGCCCCAGTGCCCGGCGTCGATCCTGCAGCTGCACACCAACTGCGTGGTCGTGGCCGACGAGGAGGCGCTCTCGCTCTGCGAGTAGGCGGCGTCGCGGCGTCTAAAGCGGCTGAGGTACGGCTCGCATTCGGTTGAGTGGACTGTTGCATCGGCGAGCTGCAGTCGTGATTTGGGTATTTGAGAAAGCGAACCTGGTTTGTGAACGCTCGAGCGGGCGGCACTCTCGGTTCCTCTGCAGTGCTTCTGAGCTTGAACGCGCGACGGACATAGCAACGGTCAAAGGACTGGTCCTGGAAGATTTCGGGGCCAGTCCTTTGGTTTGACTGGCTTTGCGAGTTGCTGCGAGCGCCGTGGTGAACGCGGGAAGGAACCTGCTTTTTGACTATTGAAGCTCCGTGCGTGTGGCTAATCAGTGCTTGGCCACTGGGGGTTTGACTGTGCGGAGAATTATCCAACGGTGTTCGTGGGGCTTTGTCCGCAAGGTTGGCAAGTTTGTCTTGGCGCCAACCCACGGCGTCGCGTGTGCCTACGTAGATTCGTTCGGTAAATAGAAAGCCTGCGGTTTTGGGAAATTCGTATTAACAAATACAGGTATGGTCTTTCAATTAATTTAAGTTCTATGCGCAATCTAACGC
>CAVDTO010000074.1:8435-8669 GCA_963611895.1 bacterium | reverse complement strand
AATAGTGCGGTGCCTGCCATGCATCATGCGTATAGCAGCGCGCCAGGCAACTTAACAACTTCCTAGCTAACTTGCTAACTTTTTGGCTAACTTCGCAACTTTTTGGCCATCTTCTTAAACTTAACAACCAACTTAGCAAGACTTGCTAAGTTCCTAAGCGCCCTGCCCCGCGCCCGCGGCCCAGTCCCGCACCCTGCTCAAACGCAGCTCTTACCTTGTTGGCCTATCATGGGT
>CAVDTO010000074.1:0-8425 GCA_963611895.1 bacterium | reverse complement strand
GGGGATTCGATGCCCACCGCATTGCCGACGCGCTCTCGCAAGCGTGCTCCGACAAGCTCACCCCGCCCGTGCGTGCCGACATCGAGATCTTGGAATATGACGGCGCCAACGTCGTCGTTGCCGTCGTCGACGAGATTCCCCCGCGCGACAAACCCTGTTACGTCACCACCAAGGGAATGTACAGGGGTTCGTTCATTCGCTCGTTCGACGGCGATCGAAAGCTGAGCCCCTACGAGATCGACCGCTTGCTCGAGGACAAAACGCAACCCTCGCACGATGCCGAGCTCGTGTTGCAGGCAACGATGGAAGACCTGGACAAGGCGCTGCTCGACGGCGTGATCCAGCGCCAGAAGGCGCTTCATCCAAGGCTGTTCGCGAGCTTTGGCGACGAGGAGATAGCGATCAGCCTGAGGATCGCGGCAAAAGACGACGACGGCGTTCTGCGCCCAACGTTGGCGGGCATTCTTGCCCTTGGCGCGTACCCCCAAAAGTTCTTCCCGCGCCTTACGGTGACGTTCGCGGCGTATCCCCAAGATGACAAGGCTTCCGAGGACGGCGTGAAGTACCTCGACTCCGAAAAGATGGCGGGCCCCATTCCTGTCATCATCGCCGACACGGTGGCCGCGGTACAAAGGAACACGAGGCTCGGCGGTGCAATGGCGGGCGCCAAGAGGATCGATGTCCCCGACTACCCTCCCGCGGCCGTTCGCGAGGCGGTTTGCAATGCACTCATGCACCGGGACTACTCTGAGCTCGCGCGCGGCACGCAGGTTCAGGTGAACCTGTACAACGATCGCCTGGAGTTTTTGAGCCCCGGCGGCCTTTACGGAACCGTGACCGCTGCAACCGTCGCGTCTGCCGGCTACTCCTCCACGAGGAATCAGTATCTCGCTGACATTCTGGAATCCACGCCCTACGAAGGGGGCTTTGTTGCGGAGAACAGGGGAACTGGGTTCAAGCTCATGAATCTTGAGCTGGAGCGCAACCAGATGGAAAAACCGGTCGTAAGGGATTCCATCGCGATGTTCTCGCTCGAGTTTTATCGCCGCGACGGAAAACCGGCGTTCGAATCCGTTTACGACGAGATGGTCTCCTTCGTTGCCGAAAACGAGCCGTGCAGTGCGGCTGAGATTTCCGAGGGTCTGAACATTCCGAGGAGCACGGCAACCTATCGTTTAAGAAAGCTCGTGAGCGACAACAGGCTGAAGAGGACCGGCGCAGAAAGAAGCCGAAACCAGAAATATCGCCTGCCGTAGGCTGCCCCGTGCCCCGCGCCCGTGCCCCAGTCCCGCACCCTGCCCAAACGCAGCCCTTACCTTGTTGGCCTATCATGGGTGGCTGTTTGCGAACGATTCCCTCTGGCGGCCCGCTCAAGCCGGGCCGTTGGAGCCAGCTCGCAAAACAGCCCGCAAAACCGACCCGCAAAACAACCCGTTAGAAGGTCCGCGCATATGATCGAGCTGCTCAAGCGATTCTCGGGCAAGTACCGCGTCTGCATGGTCGCGGGGCCCGCCTGCAAACTCATCGAGGTGTTCTTTGACCTGCTCACGCCCCTGGTGATCGCCCGCATGATCGACGAGGGCGTGGGTGCGCGCGACGCCTCGTCCGTGCTGCGCTACGGCGCACTGCTCATCGGCATGGCGGCCGTGGGCATCTGCTTCACCCTCGTGTGCCAAAAGATGGCGGCGCTCGCCTCGCAGGGCATGGGCACCGACATCCGCTCGGCGCTCTACGCCAACATCAACCGGCTCGGCTACGCGGAGCTCGACCGCTTTGGCACGCCCTCGCTCATCACGCGCATCACCAACGACGTCAACCAGGTGCAGCTCGCCGTGGCGCTCGGCGTGCGCCAGCTCATCCGCTGGCCGTTCCTGGCCGTGGGCTCCATGGTGGCCGCCCTCATGATCGACCTCAAGCTCGGACTCATCTTTTTGGTGAGCACCCCGCTCATCGGCGTGATGTTTTGGCTGGTCATGGCCCGGTGCGTGCCCTACTTTAAGCAGATGCAGCTCAAGCTCGACCGCATCGGCCTCATCTGCCGCGAGGGGCTGGAGGGCGTGCGCCCCATCCGCGCGTTCGTGCGCGAGGACCACGAGCGCGAGCGGTTCCGCGCCGCCGCGAGCGACCAGGCGGCCACGGCCATCGCGGTGGGCCGGCTTTCGTCGAGCCTGAACCCCGTGACGTTTTTGGTGATGAACCTTGCCGTGTGCGCCATCCTCTGGATGGGCGGCATCCAGGTGAATGTGGGCGCGCTCACGCAGGGACAGGTCATGGCGTTCGTGAACTACATGACGCAAACCTTGCTCTCCATCGTGTACGTGGCAAACCTTGTTGTGGTCTTTACCAAGGCGAGCGCCAGCGCCGCGCGTGTGAACGAGGTGCTGAACGTGGAACCGGGCATCACGGACGAAGGCAACGAGCCGTTTGATTTTGCGGGGCTGGCGAGGCTTGCGAGCTGCGGAAATGCTGAGGAGATGGCTGCGGACGAGCATGGCGAGGTTGAGCCGGGCGAGGGCGTTGAGCTGGGTGAAGAGGTCGAGCGCGGCCTTGCCGAGTTCGGCGACGCGCAGAATGAGGCGCTGGTAAATGCTGGGGCGATCGGGGCTGACGCGGCTGCCGGTATTGCAGCGGCGCAGGCCGCGACCGCAACCGCCCTGCCGCCGGCGCTCGAGTTCGACGGGGCCTCGTTTGCGTTTGGCGAGGGTGCTGCCCCTGCCGTGAGCGAGGTGTCGCTGGCGCTGCCTTGCGGCGGCACGCTTGGCGTGATCGGTGGCACGGGTTCGGGCAAGTCCACGCTCGTTTCGCTGCTGGCGCGTCTATACGACGTCAACGCCGGGGCCGTGTGCGTGCTCGGACGCGACGTGCGCACCTGGCGCCTGGCGGAGCTCCGCCGCGCGGTGAGCATGGTGCCGCAAAAGGCCATGCTGGTCTCGGGCACCATCCGCTCCAACCTGTGCTGGCGCAACGCGGACGCTACGGACGCCGAGCTCTGGAGCGCCCTTGAGTGCGCGCAGGCCGCGGAGTTCGTGCGCAAGCTGCCCGAGGGGCTCGATGCCTCGGTGGAGGCTGCGGGCAAGAACTTCTCGGGCGGGCAGCGTCAGCGCCTCACCATCGCGCGCGCCCTGGTGGGCGAGCCGCTCGTGCTCGTGCTCGACGACTCCGCCTCGGCGCTCGACCTCAAGACCGACGCGGCCCTGCGCCACGCCATCCGCGAGCGCCCGGCGAGCGCAGCCGCGTCCGCGCCCCTGAGCACCGTGATCGTGAGCCAGCGCATGTCCACCGTGCGCGATGCCGACCTCATCTGCGTGCTGAGCCACGGCCGCGTGGCGGGCCTCGGCACGCATACCGAGCTCTACCGCACCTGCGACATCTACCGCGAGATCTGCCTCTCGCAGCTCAAGCGCGAGGAACTCGAGGGCGGGGGTGGCGGCTCCGGCGCGGCCGCTGCGCAGGCCGACTCGGCTGAGCCGGCCGCGTCCGCGAACGACCTCGCCACGGGCAACAGCGCGACCAGGCGCGAGGCCAACTCCGCCTCCGCCCCGGCCGCAACCGCTGCCCCCGCCCCGTCCCCCGCAACCCCCAGGGAGGTGCGCTAACCATGAACCCCTATGCATCCTCGGGCTCCGTGGCCACCGTTACGGCGAGCGTCTCGGGCGGCAAGGGCAGCAGCCTCGACGGCCCTAATCAACCCAACCAGCCCGGCCAGCCCAACCAGGTCGACTCCCGCTATCCAACCGCAATCGTGGTGCGGCGCCTGCTCTCCTACGTGCGCCCGCACATGTTCGACTTCGTGCTCTCGTTCGTGGCGGCGGCCGTGTCCGTCACACTGCAGCTCTACACGCCCATCCTCATCGGGCGCGGCATCGACCTCATTATCGGCACGGGCCAGGTCAACTTCCAAGCGCTCCTCCCGCTCGTCACCGAGCTTGCCATCGTGGTGCTCGCGGCAGCGGCGTTCCAGTGGGTGCAGGGCTACTGCGTCAACCGCCTGAGCTACGAGACCGTGCGCGACCTGCGCGTGCAGGCCAACGACAAGCTCGGCCGCATGCCGGTTTCGTTCATCGACACGCACGCCCACGGCGACCTCATGAGCCGCGTGGTCAACGACGTCGACCAGGTGGGCGACGGCCTGTTGCAGGGCCTCACCCAGCTCTTTACCGGCGTGGTCACCATCGTGGGCACGCTCGTGTTCATGCTCGGCATCTCGGTGCCCATGGCCGTGGTGGTGGTGCTCGTAACGCCGCTCTCCATCTTTGCGGCGGGGGCCATCGCCAAGGTGTCCAACAAGAGCTTTGCCGCGCAGCAGCGCATCCAGGGCCAGCTCGGCGGGCATATCGAGGAATACGTGGGCAACCAAAAGCTGGTTGCGGCCTTTGCATACGGCTCCAAAGCCCAGGCTGGGTTCGACGCCATCAACGCCGAGCTCTACACCGCCGGCGAGCATGCGCAGTTCATGAGCTCGCTCTCCAACCCGGGCACGCGGTTCATCAACAACATCATCTACGCGGTGGTGGCGGTCATCGGCTGCGTGGGCGTCATCACCGGCGTGCCGGCGCGCCTCACCGTGGGCGAGGTGCAGACGTTCCTCTCGTACGCCAACCAGTACACCAAGCCGTTCAACGAGGTCACGAGCGTGATCACGCAGATCCAAACTGCCTTTGCCTCGGCGCGGCGCGTTTTCGCCCTGCTCGACGCTACGGAGGAGGAGCCCGACGCGCCCGAGGCCGTGGAGCTCACGAGCCCGCGCGGCCAGGTGGAGTTCGACCACGTGGACTTTAGCTACGTGCCCGACTGCAAGCTGCTGCAAGACATCTGCATCAGCGCCGAGCCGGGCCAGCGCTTTGCGCTCGTTGGCCCCACGGGCTGCGGCAAGACCACGCTCATCAACCTGCTGCTGCGGTTCTACGACATCGATGCCGGGCAGATCCGCGTGGACGGCCGGTCGTCGGCGCTCTACGCGCGCCAGAGCCTGCGCCGCGCGTTTGGCATGGTGCTGCAAGAGACCTGGCTTTTTGAGGGCACGGTGCACGAGAACATCGCCTACGGATGCCCGGGCGCCACGCGCGAGCAGGTGGTGGCCGCGGCCAAGCGGGCGCACGCGCATAAGTTCATAGCGCAGCTGCCGCAAGGCTACGACACCGTGATCGGCGAGGACGGCGGCACCTTTAGCCAGGGCCAAAAGCAGCTGCTGTGCATCGCGCGCGTTATGCTCACCGACCCGGCGATCCTGCTGCTCGACGAGGCCACGAGCTCCATCGACACGCGCACCGAGCTGCAGGTGCAGGAGGCCTTTGACGAGCTCATGCGCGGCCGCACGAGCTTTGTGGTGGCGCACCGCCTGAGCACCATCCGCAATGCCGATTGCATCTTGGTGCTCAAAGACGGGCACATCGCCGAGCGCGGCACCCACGACGAGTTGCTCGCGCAGGGCGGCTTCTACGCGGAGCTCTACAACAGCCAGTTTGCAACCGTGTGGGGGAGAGGCCGGGTGGCGCGAGGTCGTTGCCCGGCTGGCTCAGGGTGAGAGACGCGGGGCGGGCTTGCCGCCCCTGCCGTTCCGACGTTTCGCTTCGTCAGAGTGCAGTTTGGTGAAGGCGAGCTAGTGGATTAGGGTGAGCAACCTAGTCGCCTGTAACCTCAGTTACTCCGCACCACCAGCCCCCACCAACCCAAAAAAGGGGAGCTCCCGAACCAACCGGCTCAGGAGCTCCCCTTAGCTATCTATATCAACCGGCCAAGCCGGCCAGCCAGCAGCGCGCGCATGCGCCGCGCCGTCTTACTCCAGATCCTGCCCCTCAACCTGCGGGTCCGTATCCCAGCCGGCCTGGGCCTGCGCGGTGGGGGTGGTGCGCACCGCGAGGGTCTTCTTGGCCTTGGCCGAGACCGTCACGTCGTAGGTGATGGTCATGGTTTCGCCGCCGTTCAGGCGCACGGTGCCGAACATCATCTGGCGGCCGTTGTAGCTGGCCTCGCTGATGCCCGTCACCTCGTTGTCGCCGCCGGATGTCTCAAGGTTCGCGATCTTGCCGCCCGCGGGGGCCACAAAGTAGAGCGGCAGCACCATGTCGGAGCGGTCGCGCTTGATGGGGTTGTAGCCGGCAATGTAGTCCACAACGTTCTGGGCCTCGGAGGCGCTCAGGTGGTTGGTGATCGTGGTAGTCACGTGGTAGGTGGTGGTGCCGTCGGCGTTCTTGGTGCCCTCGCCCACGGTCGTCTTGTCCGAGAAGTACCAGCTGATCTTGGAGGCCGTGTCGTCGGTGGGGAACACGCCCAGCTCGGGCTTGGCCTCGTCGTCGTTGATGGTAAAGCTCATACCCAGGTCCACCATCAGCTGCTGCTGGGTCTCGTCGGTCATGGCGGCCATAAAGTGGCCCTGCTTGATGGCGTTCTTAAAGGCGTTGATGAGGTCGCCCATGCTGGCGCTGCCCAGGTTGCCCATGATGTGCTTGAACGCGCCGCCGGCCACGCCCGCAAAGAACGCGTCGGTCTGCTCGGTCGGCATGGTCTGGTACGAATCATGCAGCAGGAGCTTGGTGGCGTTGGAGCCGTCCACGGTGATGCCGGCCGACTCAACGCTGCCCGTGAGGGCGAGCAGGTTCTGCAGGAACACCGGGTCCACGCCGATGACGCCGTCAACGTCGGGGCCGCCCACCTGGTCTTTGTACATGCTCTTGATAAAGTACGCCGCACGCGACCAGTCGGGAATATAGGTGGAGTCGTTGCACTTCATGCCAATGCGGTCGCCAAAGATGGCGATCTCCTCGCTGGTGGCACCAAAGCCCGAGGTTTCGTACCAGTGCAGGTCGGCCGTGGCGGTAAAGTCGCCCATCTCGATCCTGCCGTCGGTAACGGTCATGATTCCCATGGAGCCCGGCAGGCCGCCCGTGGAGCGCAGCTCGGCGTTGTTCTGGGCCACGAGCAGGTAGTTCTTGGTCTCGCCGTTGGCGCCGAGCATGCGGGGCAGCTCGGTGGCGAGGGTGTCGATCTGGTCCAGGTAAGGGGAGGCGGAATCGAGCGGCTTCTTGACCTTCTCCACGGCCTCGGCCAGCTTGCCGATATGCGGGGTGGGCAGCTCGTCGATGTTCTTGGTGCTCTGGCGCACAACCGGGGTCACGCTCGCCACGGTGGAGAGGATGTCTTGCAGGCTCTCCACGTTAACGGCGCCGTCCACGAGCAGGGTGTCGGGCTTGAGCTCCTTGAGCTTGGCCGCGGCGGGCACCATGGCGTTTTGCATGAGGTTGTCGGCCTCGGTAACCAGGCCGCGGGCGGCGCGGATATCATCACCGATTATGGGGATGAACGACGCGATCTGCCAGTTGAGGCCGTCGGTCTTCTTCTTCATGCTGGAGGTCTTGGCGGCGAGCGTGATGGCCTTGGTGTTGAGCTCGTCGGTGTTGAGCGAGGTGATGTCGTCCTTCATAGATTTGGCATCCTCGATGAGCGAGGACGAGTCGGCCATGATGCTCTTGGCGTCGCCAAGGAGCGAGAGCCCGAGCGCGCCGCCGGCAAAGCCGAGCACCACCACGAGGGCGATGAGCGCGGCCTTTTTGCCGTTGGAGAGGCCGTTGGGGTTCTTGGGGGAGTTGGATCGGTTGGAGCGGCCGGCGCCGGCGCCGTTGCCGCCGTTGCCGCCGTTGCCGAGCTTGCCGCCCAGGCCGGCAAAGCCATTGGCCTTGGCCGAACCCGCGCCCTTGGCGCTGGCAGAGCTGTAGGAGCTCGCCGTGTAGGCCGGCTGCGGTGCGGCCACGGTCGGCGTGGCGGTAGTGGCAGCAGAGGTCGCGGCAGCGCGCGAGTCGGTCTGCGCAAAACGGCGGCCAACCGTGGGCGCTGAAGCGCCGGCGCCGCCCTGCTGCGGGGCGGCCTTAAAGTGCCTGCCGTTGTTGGGGTTTTGCTCTTGTGCCACTGGAACCTCCGGTTGTTACATCATGGCGTGCATTTAGGTGAGTTTGTTAGCCCGGGTATGGCTCCGGGCACAGGTGTACGAACGTGCAATATACTAACCAATCGCAGGCAGAGGGCCAAAAATGCCATAAACTCAACGAATGCCCCCTGGCATGTGGAGCGCCCATTAAGCTCGTTGTTGCGGGGGGGGGTGCTCTGCGAGTGCGTGGTAGCATGTCTATATTATCTGTGTACGGGGTGCCCAGTTTGGGCGCTTTGAATAAGATAAAACGGTTAGGTACGTACCACTTTTATTAGAGATTGCGAGCAGGCCGGGGACATGCTGAGCGCGAGCTTTGAACATATTGCTGCAAATACAGCCGCCTTTAGCACGGCAATTGCTAGCGCATATCGTGCGAGCGAGTGCGCTGCTGAGCGCCTGGGTGATGGCGTGGCTCGATATGCCACCGCCGCCGAGAGGCTGTTCTCCAAGATCGAAGGCGACCTTTGCGGGATTTTTTGGCGTTTTGGCTGGTCGTTTGGG
>CAVDTO010000073.1:0-8686 GCA_963611895.1 bacterium | reverse complement strand
ATGCGCTGGCCCGTTGCCGCGGCGTCCTCGGGCGTGAGCATGCAGGGGAGCGCCATGCGTAAGCCGCGTTCATATGCCAGCTCGACTAAGGGAGCGACGTCCACCTCGGAGCCCATGGGCGCGTAGAGTGCGACGGTCGGGGGCTGTGCGCTGCGGGCGCGGGACGCCTCGGATGAGTTGTCGGTGGCCATGGCGCTTTCGTTGCAGTCGGGGGAGAAACGGAAACCATCAAGCTCACGTGAATCGCGCGGGGCGAGCGCTGCCTGCGTATCGCACGAGGCCGTGGCGCTTTCGCTACAGATGGGGGAGGAGCTGAACTCATCAGGCTCGGCCGAATCGCGGGAGAGGAACACCGCAGCTGTGTCGTGCGAGGCCGCCGCGCACGTGGCATGGGGAAGAAGCGCGGCGAGCTCGCAGCAGATGGCAGCGGACTTGGCTACGCGGACGTTCTCCGGCAGGGCGTCCCGCACTGCGAGCACGTGCCTGCGGAGCGCCCGCTTAGCGCTCGCGATCGTCTCTGCCATCGGCCCCTCCCTCGAATTAGCCGTCACTGTTTCCGCAGGTTAACGCATGTGTAAAACCCGCACAAGCCCGAATGTCCAGTCGTGCTCGGCAATCTCGTGCAAAGCGGCCATCCCGCCTGCGACGTCAACTGTGAACGGCGCATGAAACGCCTAAAAGCCCGTCGCGCACGCGCGCTCGGCGTGTGTATATTGAACGTGAACACGGCGCATAATAAGCGCACGGCTGCGCGTTTGCGCGCGCCGCATCTCGACTATGCAAACGGAAAGGAACCGCCCATGTTCACCGTATCCAAGACCCACTCCCTGCTCGTTGCCGCCGGCGTCGTCGCGGGCGTGCTCGTTCCCAAGGCCGTCGCCTCCGAGCAGGCCCACAAGCTCGCCGTGAACGCCGTCGCCGCCGGCATGCGCGTCAAGTCGGGGTACCAGGACATCGTCGAGCAGGCCAAGGCCCAGGTCGACGACATCGTCTCCGAGGCCGAGTACCTCAACAACGACGATGCCACCGAGCTGGAGGTCGTGGAGGGCTAAATCACCCTCCATGGGGCGTGAGTGCCCCGTGCACCCTGGCCCTCAACAGGCCAGAGCGCAGGGCGCCGGTGCTCCCGGCGCCCTTTTTTGTATGCCGCCGCGGGCGGCCGAGCGAGCGGGGGCGGTCCCGCAGCTCGCACCAGATGCACTCAGAGGAAGTCTTTGCCCATGCGCTACACCATCGAACACGAGGTCCCGGGCCGCATCCGCGCCAAGCTCGCCGGGCGCGTGCCCGAGTCCGACATCGATGCGCTCAACCGCGTGTTGCTCGCGAGCCCCGCGATCGAGCGCGTGACGGTCTACCCCCGCACGGGGTCGGTCGCCGTGCGCTTCGACCCCGCCCAGCGCGCCGGGGCGCTTGCGGCTCTCTCGGCCGTGGACGCCGCGGCCGTGGAGGACGCCCGCCGCGACTGCACCATCGCGCTCGCGCCGCGCACGAACGGCCTTCTGCTCGACATCGCCACGCTGCTCGGCGGCTTCGCTGCGCGCCGTTGGTTCCTGCCGGCGCCCCTCTCGGCCATCTACACCGTCTGGAGCTACCGCGGCTTCCTCGCGGCGGCGCTCAAGTCGCTCGCGAGCGGGCGCCTCGACGTGCCGGTGCTCGACGCCTCGGCCATCGGCATCAGCTTCATCAAGGGCGACTTCCGCACGGCCGGCTCGACCATGCTCCTCCTGAACCTCGGCGAGCTGCTCGAGGAGTACACGCGCGCCCAGAGCCAGAACCAGCTCATCTACTCGCTGCTCGACGTGCCCGACTACGCCCAGCTCATCCCCTGCGGCGACCCCGAGGTCCGCGGCGCCGAGGAGGTCAGCGTCCCCTCGTCGGAACTCAAGCCCGGCGACCTCATCGTGGTGCGCACCGGCATGCCCGTGCCCGTCGACGGCACCGTGGAGTGGGGCTGCGCGATGGTCAACCAGTCCACGCTCACCGGCGAGCCGCTCGCTGTGGAGCGCACGGTGGGCGACGACGTCTTTGCCGGCACGGCGGTGGAGGACGGCGAGGCGTACGTGCGCGTGCGCGCCGCCGCGGGCGACACCAAGGTGCGCTCGATCGTGAGCCTTGTGGAGCAGAGCGAGGCGCTCAAGGCCGAGACCCTCGGCGCCCGCGAGCGCCTGGCCGACAAGATCGTGCCGTGGAACTTCGCCCTCGCCGCCGGCGTGTGGCTCACCACGCGCGACCTCGTGCGCACGAGCGGTGCGCTCATGGTCGACTACTCCTGCGCGCTCAAGCTCACGGGCGCCATCGCGGTCCTCACGGCCATGAGCCAGAGCGCCGAGGAGGGCTTTACCGTCAAGGGCTCCAAGCACTTCGAGGACTTCGCCCACGCCGACACCATCGTGTTCGACAAGACGGGCACGCTCACGGCGGCCGCGCCCGAGGTGGCCGAGGTGCTCCCGCTCGACGGCTGGAGCCGCACCGAGGTGTTGCGCCTCTCCGCCTGCCTCGAGGAGCATTTTCCGCACCCGGTGGCGCGCGCCGTGGTCAACGCTGCGGCCGAGGAGGGCCTCAAGCACCGCGAGCGCCATGCCGAGGTGGAGTACCTGCTCGCCCACGGCATCGCGAGCTCGCTCGACGGCAAGCGCGCCGTCATCGGCTCTGAGCACTTCGTGGTGGAGGACGAGGCCGTGGCGATCCCGTCCGAGGTCCGTACCCAGATAGCCGACAAGATGGACGGCCTCTCCAAGCTCTACCTGGCCGTGGACGGCGAGCTCAAGGGCGTGATCGGCATCGAGGACCCGCTCAAGCCCGGCGTGCGCGAGGCCCTGGGCGAGCTGCATGCGCTCGGTTTTGAGCACATCGTCATGCTCACTGGCGACAACGAGAACGCCGCTTGCCGCATCGCCGCCGAGGCGGGGATCGACGAGTTCCGCGCCGACCTCTTGCCCGAGGACAAGCACACGGTGGTGGAGCAGATGCGCGCGGCCGGCCGCAGAGTGGTCATGGTGGGCGACGGCGTCAACGACTCGCCCGCGCTCTCGGCCGCCAACGTGGGCGTCGCCATGGGGTCGGGCACGGCGATCGCCAAGGAGGTGGCCGACATCACCCTCTCGGACGGCGACCTCACCTCGCTCGTGGCGCTGCGCCGCCTCTCCATGGGGCTCGAGGAGCGCATGGACAGCTCGTTCCGCCAGGTGATCGGCCTCAACACGGCCCTGCTCGCGGGCGGCGTGACGGGCGTCATCGCGCCGCAGGTGAGCTCGCTGTTGCACAACGGCTCGACCGTCTTCCTGAGCGCCCGCAACTCGCGCAAGTACGACGTGCGGTAGGGGCTGACGTTCGGGCCGGGCTCGCGACAGGGTCGCCTCGGGGCCGATTAGTCCCCTGGTGCCGCCGTTAACCGGCAGATCAGGCCCGCACCAGGGCCGTGCGAACCTGAGCCGGCTCGGAGTAAACCTCGCGCTCTCAAAACCACGTTCCAACAGGGACCGCCTCCCATCCCGTGCGTAAGGGGATGGGAGGCGGTCTTTGTTATGGACGAGCTGGGCACGTGGTGCACGGCCGCGTGCCCTATAGCGCGTGACGGCTGCGGTAGCCCCAGTGCAACCCTCAGGCGGTGCGCCGTATGCTAGCCGAGCAGGTCGATGACCTCAAAGCCTTCGGTGCTCGCCTCGAGGATCTCGCGCCCGCCGAAGACGCAGAGCGGCGCCTCGGCCGCGATGCGGCTTACCTCGCCGCCGAGCTCGCGCAGGCGCTCGGGCGTGCAGGCGAGCATCTCGGCGCGCATCTTGGCGCGCTGGTCGGGGTCCTGCCCGGTAAGGTGGGCGGTGTTCCGGCGCTTGGTGAGCGCGAACGGCTTGACGGGCGCGTCGACGCCGCTCACGCAGCTCACGATAAAGCCCTCGAACGCCTCCCGGCTCGGTTCGAACTCGGAGAGCCAGGCCCCGGCGCGCGCGATGCGCTCCTGCGAGGGATCGACCGCCGGGTCGCGGTAGGTGTAGAACGCCGCGGTGCGCTTGCCCGACGCGCGGAAGCCGCAGCCGTAGGCGCCGCCCTTCACGCGGATCTCGTTCCACAGGTAGTCGTAGCTGAGCGCGTTGGCGGCAACCGACCAGGCGCCGTCCGTCTCGATGCCGAGGGAGCGCGGGTCGCAGCCGCGCGCGGCAAAGCAGATGTCGCTCGGGATCACGAACGCCTCGCGCTTGAGCACGGGCGTGGGCAGCGTGAGCGCATGCTCGGTGTCCGTGCGCTCGGCGAGCCCGAGGTCGCCGGCGAGTTCCCAGTAGCGCTCGTAGTCGGCATCCGACCCGGTAAAGCTCGCGATGGCGCCCGTCGAGCTGAAGATGCGCCCGGAGAGGTCGGCGAGCTTGGTGCAGAGTTCCTCGGCCCGCTCGTCGAAGTGGTCGAGCAGGTCGCGTACGAAGCGGTAGAACTCCACGCCGCCGAACGCGTCGTTCAGCGCTGCGGCGGGGGAGGTGTAGCTGAGCGAGCGGGCGAGCGTGGCGCTGTGGCCCGCGTTGATGAAGCCCTGCTCGCGGCCGATGCGGATCTGCGTGAGGACGTCGCGCATGCGCTCGGTGTCGGCAAAGACGGTGGAGCTCCAGACCTCGCGCGGGATGCTCGCGAGCGCATCGAGCTTCTCGGTGAGCGCGCCGGCCGAAACTACCAGGTAGGCATGGGCGTCGGCGGGGTCGGGCTGGCTCATGACCTCGGTGGAGAAGCTCAAGAAACCGAGCTTGCCGGCAATGAGGCTGTCGAGCTCGTCGGCCGTGTGCTCGCGGGTGGGCAGCTGCTTGAGCAGGCGGCAGAGGAGCGTCACGTAGGGGATCTCGGAGAGCTCCACGCACGAGAGGTCGAAGTACGTGAGCGCGTAGGCGAGCCGGTTGGTGGGGATGTTGTGGCGCATGCACGGGATGGGCATGCGGGTGTCCACCACGAGCGGCTCCTCGGGGCGTGCGTCGCCGATGTCGCTCACGCGCAGGCGTGGCAGCGTCGCTTTGGCCTCGGGCGTGTCGTCGGCCTCCTGGGCGGCGCGCAGCAGGGCGCACTCCTCGTCGATGGTCGCGAGCTCTGCAGGTGTCATCTCCGCGAGCTTGGCGGCGAGCCCATCCTCCTCAGAGGCTTCGCCCTCCTCGGCGGCAGCGTCCTCCGTGGGCACGAGCTCCACGAGGGCGAAGTGGTCGCTCTCGAGCACGAGCTCGCGCAACAGGTCCTCAAAGTAGCTGCCCTCAAGCTCGCCACGGAGCTCCTCGTACACGGGCCCGTACTTGAGCGCGAGCGTGGCGGCATCGTCGTCGTAGAGCCAGCACGAGAGCGCGTCGCAGGCGATGGCCACGCCGTCGGCCACGCCGTAGTCGCGCTGGCGCAGGTCGTACTCGTTGCTGCTGATGATGGCCTCGAGCCGCTCGCGCGGGATGCCCTCGTTCACGAGCTTACGGCACTCGTCCTCGACGATCTGGCGTAGGGAGTCGGCCGCGCCCTCGTTTGCGTTCTGGAGCATGATCAGCTCGTAGGGCTGCAGGCTTTCGGCCGCGGTGTAGTTCGTCACGTTCCCGCCGATGCCCGCGGCGAGGATCGCCTTCTTGAGCGGGGCCTCGTTGGAGCCGAGCAGCGCCTCAAAGAGGATGTCGGCCGCGATCGTGCGCTTGCGGTCGAGCGCGCTGCCGAGCACGTAGCCGAGTCCGACCATGGCGTTCTCGGGCGTGGTCTGCATCTTTTCCACGGCGTGCTCGCACGCGGTGGGCGCGGCCTCGCAAAGCGGGTTCGGGGCGAGCTCGGCTTCGGTGGCGCCGGCAGCGCGCGCGGCCTCGATGCGCTCGGCCGCCGCATAGGGGCGCGAGAGGAACTCTTCGTCTAGGTGCACGAGCGCGCGCTCGATGTCGAGGTCGCCGTAGAGCGTGATGTAGCTGTTCGCCAGGTTGTAGTGGCGCGCGTGCGTGTTCAGGAACTGCTCGTAGGTGAGCTCGGGGATCCGGCGCGGGTCGCCGCCGCTCTCGCAGGCGTAGGCCGTCCCCGGGAAGAGCTCGGCGCACACGCGGTCGTCGAGCACGCTCATGGGATCGGAGAGCGCGCCCTTCATCTCGTTGAAGACCACGCCGTTGTGGCGCAGGCGCACCGGCTCGCCGGCGTCATCGCGGTCGAGCTCGTAGTGCCAGCCCTCCTGCTCGAAGATGGTCTTCTTGGTGTAGATGGCCGGGTTCAGCACGGCGTCCATGTAGACGTCCATGAGGTTGTAGAGATCTTGCTCGTTGGTGGTGGCCACCGGGTAGACCGTCTTGTCGGCGTAGGTCATGGCGTTCAGGAAGGTCTGCATGGAGCTCTTGATGAGGTCCACGAAGGGCTCCTTGACGGGGAACCGCTTGGAGCCGCAGAGCACCGAGTGCTCGAGGATGTGGAAGACGCCCGTGGAGTCGGCGGGCGGGGTCTTGAAGGCGATGGCGAAGGCCTTGTTCTCGTCGTCGCAGGCGAGGTAGAGCAGGCGCGCGCCGCTCGCGGCGTGGCGGAGTACGTAGGCGCAGGCGTCGAGTTCCTCGACCTTCTCGCGCTTCTCGACGTTGAATCCGTGCAGGTACGATCCGGGCTTGAGCAGCTCGCGGGCGGTGGTGCGGGGGTCTGACATGGGTTCTCCTTGCGGGTATGCGTTCAAACAGCTCTGAGTATACCCACGTGCGCGGACTGGCGGGCCGGGCTGCGCGGGCGTGCATGCAGGCGCCTTCGCCGTCGCGGCGTTCGCTCGTGATTGTGCGGGCCGCCTCGCTGCTTGCTGCGCTGCCGTCACGATGACGGCGAGCTGGCCGCCGCACCGTTCGCGCTATGGAGCCGCTCAGCAGCCGATGCCCCGAACACGCACCCGCCCGGCGCGCGCGTGCTACAGTAGTCGCGTTTGTTTCCGGCGCGTTTCGGGGGAGGAGCACATCGTGCAGGCAGATGAGCAGCAGCAGGGGGCAGAGGCTCTCCATGGGGTCGACGCCGCATCGCGTGCGGCACGCCGTCGGTCGCGCGAGGAGGCCAACGCCCGGCGCGGCAAGAGCTTTCTGATCGGCGCGGCCGTCACGCTCGCGGGCGGGACGTTCTGGGGCTTCTCGGGCACCTGCGCGAGCTTTCTCTTTGCGGGCTACAAGATCGACACGCTCTGGCTCCTGAGCGTGCGCCAGATCCTTGCCGGGCTCCTCTTCATGGCGGTCGTGGCGCTCCGCCACCGCGACGCCATGCGCGCGCTCTGGACCGACAGGCTCGATCGGCGCCGCCTCTTCGCCTTTGCCGCCTTCGGCATGTGGTTCAACCAGTTCTGCTATCTCAACGCCGTGCGGCTCACCAATGCGGGCACGGCGACCGTCATGCAGTGCCTGCAGCTCCTCGTGATCCTGGCCATCACCTGCGTGCAGGCGCGCCGCCGCCCGCGCCGGCGTGAGGTCCTGGGCATCGCCCTCGCGCTCGCGGGTACCTTCCTCATCGCCACGGGCGGCGATCCCGGCTCGCTTTCCATGACGCCGGCCGGTTTTGTGGCGGGCGTCATGTGCGGCGTCTCGGCGGCGGCCCTGGCGATCCTGCCCGCAAAGATCCTCCCCAAGTACGGCAGCCCGGTGGTCACGGGCAGCGGCATGCTCATCGCAGGCATCGCGAGCTGCGCGTTCGTGCAGCCCTGGCGCAACCCTCCCGCGCTCGACGCCCTGGGCATCGGCGCCCTCGTGGTACTCGTGGTCGTGGGGTCGTTCCTCGCCTTCTTGCTTTACCTGCAGGGGGTCAAGGAGATCGGCTCCATGCCGGCGAGCCTCATCGGCACGGTCGAGCCGGTCTCGGCCACCGTCACGAGCGCGCTGTTCCTCGGCACCGTCTTTGCGCCCACCGACCTCGTGGGGTTCGCGCTCATCATCGCGATGGTGTTCCTCACGGTATAAAGTAGAACCCGCGTATGCGGGCGCGCCGATCGCGCCGCCCGCATGCTGAGAGCCCGGGCGCCCCGCGCCCACGGAAAGGACGTCTATGAAGTACTTCGGCACCGACGGCTTCCGCGGCGAGGCCAACCGCACCCTCAACGTGGAGCACGCCTTCAAGATCGGCCGCTACGTGGGCTGGTACTACGGCGCGCGCACCGGCGAGAAGGCGCGCGTGGTCGTGGGCAAGGACACGCGCCGTTCGAGCTACATGTTCGAGTCGGCCCTGGTGAGCGGCCTTGTGGCGAGCGGCGCCGACGCGTACATGCTGCACGTGATCCCCACGCCGGGCGTGGCCTACGAGACGGTGGACGGGTGCTTCGACTGCGGCATCATGATCAGCGCGAGCCACAACCCCTACACCGACAACGGCATCAAGCTCGTGAACTCCGAGGGCTTCAAGATGCAGGACGACGTGCTCGAGCTCATCGAGGACTACATCGACGGCGGCTGCGAGATCCCGCTCGCCACGGGCGACGCCATCGGCTGCACCGTCGACTACATGCAGGGCCGCAACCGCTACATCGCGTTCCTCATCGCGAGCGCGAACTTCTCGCTCCAGGGCGTCAAGGTTGGCCTCGACTGCGCGAACGGCGCGGCGAGCTCGGTGGCCAAGCCCGTGTTCGACGCCCTCGGCGCCGACGTCCGCGTGATCAACAACACGCCCGACGGCTTCAACATCAACGTCGACTGCGGTTCCACCCACATCGACCGCCTGCAGCGTTTGGTGGTCGAGCAGGGGCTTGACGTGGGCTTCGCCT
>CAVDTO010000072.1:0-8712 GCA_963611895.1 bacterium | reverse complement strand
GCCCGCGCATGGCATACGAGAAGCTCTTTGAATCGCTGCAGATCGGCAGCCTCACGGTCAAGAACCGCATGGTCGTCTCGGCCATGGTCACCAACTACTGCGAGCCCGACGGCCTTGCCACCGAGAAGTACATCGCCTACCACGAGCACAAGGCGCGCGGCGGCTGGGGCCTCATCATCACCGAGGACTACGTGGTGAACCCGCACGCCGGCGGCTTTGTGCGTCTGCCGGGCCTCTACAACGACGCCCAGGTGGAGAGCCACGCCGAGCTTTGCCGCCGGGTGCACGCGGCGGGCGGCGCCATCGCCGCGCAGATCTACCACGCCGGCCGCGAGACCCGCGCCGAGGTCACGGGCGAGCCCATCGTGGGCCCTTCCGCCATCCGCGAGCCCTCCATGCCGGAGACCCCGCGCGAGCTTTCGGTGGACGAGATCCACACCCTCGTGGCGGACTTCGCCCGCGCCGCCGCCAACGCCCAGCGCGCAGGCTTCGACGCCGTCGAGGTCCACGGCGCGCACGGCTACCTCGTGGGCGCGTTCGCCTCGCCCTTCTCCAACAAGCGCGTGGACGAGTACGGCGGCAGCACGCGCAACCGCGCCCGCTTTGCCTGCGAGATCATCCGCGCCATCAAGGACGCCTGCGGCGCGGACTACCCCGTCATCTACCGCATGAGTGCCAACGAGTACGTGGACGGTGGCCTTGAGCTGGGCGAATCCAAGGTGCTTGCGCGCCTGGTTGAGGAGGCCGGCGCCGACGCCATCCATGTTTCGCAGGGCGTCTACTGCTCCACCCAGCACATCATCCCGCCGGCCTGCGTGGCGCCGGCGGCCTACGTGGAGAACGCCGCGGCCATCAAGCAGGTCGTGAGCGTGCCCGTCATCGCGGTGGGCCGCATCAACGACGTCGACGTGGCCGAGTCGGTGCTCGAGTCGGGCAAGGCCGACCTCGTCACCATGGCGCGCGCCTCGCTGGCCGACCCCGAGCTGCCCAACAAGGCCCGCGAGGGGCGCCTGTGCGACGCGCACCGCTGCATCGGCTGCGTGCAGGGCTGTGCCGCCGAGTCCGGTGCCGGCCGCAACGTCCGCTGCCTCGTGAACCCCCTCACCGGCATGGAGGACGAGTACGACCTCACGCCGGTGGCCCCGAGCGCGGCCAAGAACGTGCTGGTGGCGGGTGGTGGCGTCTCGGGCGCCGAGGCCGCCGTGGTTGCGGCGGCGCGCGGCCACAAGGTCACGCTGGTTGAGGCATCCGACCACCTTGGCGGCCAGTGGCTGCCGGCGAGCGTGCCCACGGGCAAGGCGGACTTCACCTCGCTCGTTGCCTGGCAGGAGCACATGCTCAACAAGCTCAACGTGCGCGTGCTGCTGAACACCCGTGTCGACCGCGAGCTCGTGGAGCTTCATGCACCCGACGCGCTCGTGGTGGCAACGGGCTCCAGCCCCTTCACGCCGGGCTTCATCCACGGCGGCGACCAGGACTTCGTCGTCTACGCCCACGACGTGCTCATGGGCACGGCGCAGGTGAGCGGCCGCGTGGTCGTCATCGGCGGAGGACTCGTGGGTGCCGAGACGGCCGACCTCCTCGGCCAGTCGTGCGAGGTCTCCATCGTGGAGATGATGCCGGCCATCATGCGCGACGGCGAGCACTCGCCGAGCCTCTACCTCAAGGAGCGCCTGGCCAAGAACGGCGTGGAGGTCCTCACCTCGACCAAACTCACGAACATCGGCGACCACGAGGTGGTCTGCGAGCGCGACGGCCAAGAGCTCGTGATTGCCGACGTCGACTACGTGGTCATTGCCGTGGGCGTGCGCAAGAACGAGGAGCTCGCGGGCGCGCTCGAGGGCCTGAGCTGCCGCGTCATCGAGGTCGGCGACGCCGCCGGCGTCAAGAACGGCTACCGCGGCATCCAGGAAGGCTTCGAGGCCGGGTTGGCTATCTAGGCGAGGGGCGCCGGGCCGCCCAAGCAGACGTTCCGCAGCGACCGAGCGCAGGAGGTTCTTGCGTGGGCGGGTGGTTGCGAGGCGGACCGGCCATCCTCTTGAGCCGCCTGTTCGCGGACGGCGATGGCCACCCGTGCCAGGACTCGCTCGATCGCCGCGCATGGCTGCGCGGTTCGCCCGCAAACTCCAGGCCATGTCTTAGCATCCTCGGCCTTGTGCCGCCGGAGGGAATTCGCATCCTTCCGGCGGCATTTTGCTCGGGATTCGGGGTACAAAACCCAGCGTCTGTGCAACATGCGAAACGAGGGGACCGAGAGCCCATGGAAATCACCAACGACATCAAGTACATCGGCGTGAACGACCACGACATCGACCTGTTCGAGGGCCAGTACGACGTGCGCGAGAACGGCATGGCCTACAACTCCTATGTCGTGTTCGGCAGCAACGCGGTGGCCGTCACCGACACGGTGGATGCGAACTTCGTGGACGAGTGGCTCGGCAACCTTGAGTCGGTGCTCGATGGCCGTGAGCCCGGCTACCTCGTGGTCCATCACATGGAGCCCGACCACTCGGCCGGCATCGCGGCGTTCATGCAGAAGTACCCCGAGGCCCAGATCGTCGCCTCGGCCATGGCGTTCAAGATGATGAGCGCCTACTTCGGCACCGACTTTGCCGAGCGCAAGGTCGTGGTGAAGGAGGGCTCCGAGCTCGACCTCGGCGGCCACGTGCTCACCTTCATCGGCGCCGCCAACGTGCACTGGCCGGAGGTCCTCTTCTCGTACGACGCGGCCGACAAGGTGCTCTTCTCGGCCGACGGCTTCGGCAAGTTCGGCGCGAACGACGTCGAGGACCCCGAGGGCTGGGCCTGCGAGGCGCGCCGCTACTACTTTGGCATCGTGGGCAAGTTCGGCAAGAACGTGCAGGCCGTGCTCAAGAAGGCCGCCGGCCTCGAGATCGAGCACATCTGCCCGCTCCACGGCCCCGTGCTCTCCGAGAACCTCGGCTACTACCTGGAGACCTACAACACGTGGTCGAGCTACCAGCCCGAGGACGAGGGCGTGACCATCGCCTACGCGAGTGTCTACGGCAACACCAAGCAGGCCGCCGAGGAGCTCGCCGCGGCGCTCGAGAAGCGCGGCAACAAAGTGTCGCTCTTCGACCTCGCGCGCGACGACATGGCCGAGGCCGTTGAGGACGCCTTCCGTTACGACCGCCTGGTGCTCGCGAGCATCACCTATGCGGGCGACGTCTTCCCGTTCATGAGCACGTTCATCCACACGCTCGCCGAGCACGACTACCAGAACCGCACCGTCGCGCTTGTGGAGTCGGGCACTTGGGCACCCATGGCCGCCAAGGTCATGCGCGGCAAGCTCGAGGGGCTCAAGGACATCCGCCTGGCCGAGAACGTCGTGACCGTCCGCGGTGCCGTGGACGACGCCGCCCGCGCCCAGATCGAGGCTCTCGCCGACGAGCTCAGCAAGTAAGGTGAGCGGGGTTTCCGCAGCGTTGCGGGCATAGCGGGAGGTCTAGGCTGCCCTTGAAGCGATGCGCCCTCCATTTCTCGAAGATGAGAGATGGAGGGCACTTTTGTGTGCTGCAGAGTTTTGGATGGGCCGCGGCGGCGCGAGCGCGGTGCAGGGCAGCGAGCGGCGCGGCGAGCGGGCGCCTGCTATTGCGGACGCGGCGCGATGCTTCTCACCGCACGACGTTTGGCATCGTGCGGTCGCGTGGTCGAGCGAACGATTTTCGTTGCGCAAGGCCTCTGAACTTGCGTGATTCCTGCACATAGGAAGGGATGCTCGCATTCTTTCGCTCCAAACGTCGGCAGAGCGCCCCTCTGTTTCGGATTGTGCTGCTAGCGGTGTCCGCGGTTGGCGCCCTGACGGCCCTGCGCGGCGCGGTTGCGCGCGGCGGCGTTCTGCGCGCGGCTCATGCCCTTCTGCGGGGCGCCGTACTTGCCGGCGCTGCCCTTGCCGCCGTGCTCGCGCTTGAAGCGGTTGTCGTCGTGCGGGCGCCCGTGCCCCGCGCCGCCGTTCGAGCCCTTGCCTTTGCCCTTGCGCGCGCCCTTGCCGTAGCCCTGACTGCTGCGCGCGCCGCTCTCCTCCGCACCTACCTGCGGCCGCTTGCCTCGGGTGGGCTTTCCGCCGGTGCGCGCGTCGGCCTCGCCCTGCTTGGGCGGCACGGGGCGGATCAGGCACTTGGGGCCGTAGCCGATGAGGTCGCGCCGGCCCGCGCTCTCCAGCGCCTCGCGCACGAGCCTGTAGTTCTCGGGCTTGCGGTACTGGATGAGCGCGCGCTGCATGGCCTTCTCGTGCGGGTCGTGCGCCACGTAGATGGGCTTCATCGTGCGCGGGTCCACGCCGGTGTAGTACATGCACGTGCTCATGGTCGAGGGCGTGGGGTAGAAGTCCTGCACCTGCTCGGGCATGTAGCCCATGTCGCGCACGGCCTCCGCGAGCTCGATGGCCTCCTTCATGGTCGAACCCGGGTGGCTCGAGATGAGGTAGGGCACCACGAACTGGTTGAGGTCGTACTTGCGGTTGATCTCGTCAAAGCGGCGGCAGAAGGCGTCGTAGACGGCGCGGCTCGGCTTGCCCATCACCGAGAGCACGGCGTCGCTTACGTGCTCGGGCGCCACGCGCAGCTGGCCCGACACGTGGTACTGCAAGAGCTCGAGCAAAAACTCGTCCGAGGCGTCGGCCATGGTGTAGTCGAACCGGATGCCGCTGCGCACAAAGACCTTCTTGACGCCCGGCAGCGCGCGCAGGTCGCGCAAGAGCTGCGTGTAGCCGCTCTCGTCCACCACCATGTTGCGGCAGACGCTTGGCCACAGGCACCGCTTGTTCTTGCACACGCCGTGCTTGAGCTGCTTGTCGCAGGCCGGCCGGCTGAAGTTCGCCGTGGGGCCGCCCACGTCGTTGATGTAGCCCTTGAAGTCAGGGTCGTGCGTGAGCATTTCGGCCTCGCGCATGATGGAGTCGTGGCTGCGCATCTGCAGCACGCGCCCCTGGTGGAACGTGAGCGCGCAGAACGAGCACTCGCCAAAGCAGCCGCGGTTGGAGCTGATGGAGAATTTGATCTCGGAGAACGCCGGCACGCCGCCCGCCGCGTCGTAGTCGGGGTGCCAGGCGCGCGCGTAGGGGAGCTCCGCCACGGCGTCGAGCTCCTCGGTGGTGAGCACCGAGCTCGGCGGGTTCTGCACCACGAAGACGCCGTTGGGATAGGGCTCCACCAGGCGCTGGCCCGTGATGGGATCCATGTTCTGCTGCTGAACGTTGAACGAGCGCGCGTAGGCGAGCCGGTCCTCCTCGAGCTCGTCCCACGAGGGGAGGAGCCTGTAGTCGTAGACCTCATCGAGCGCGCCCGTGCGGTAGACGGTACCGTTCACGTAGGTGATCTGCTCCACGGGCAGGCCGGCATCGAGCGCATCGGCGATCTCGACGACGGCGTGCTCGCCCATGCCGTAGATGAGGATGTCGGCGCCGGCGTCGAGCAGCACCGAGCGCTTGAGCTTGTCTTGCCAGTAGTCGTAGTGGGCGAGACGGCGCAGGCTCGCCTCGATGCCGCCCAAGATGATGGGCGCGTTCTTGTACGTGCGGCGGATGAGGTTGCCGTAGACCGTGACGGCGCGGTTGGGGCGTGCGCCGGCCTCGCCGCCCGGGGTGTAGGCGTCGGTGCGGCGGCGGTGCTTGGTCACCGAGTAGTGGTTGACCATGGAGTCCATGTTGCCGGCCGAGACGAGGAACCCCAGGCGCGGCTCGCCAAAGACGGTGACGCTCGCCGGGTCCTTCCGGTCGGGCTGGCAGATGATGCCCACCTTGTAGCCGTGCGCGTCGAGCACGCGCGTGATGATGGCCATGCCGAACGAGGGATGGTCCACGTAGGCATCGCCGCAGATGTAGACGAAGTCGCACTGGTTCCAGCCGCGGGCGAGCATGTCGGCGCGCGAGACGGGCAAGAAGCGCTTGCGGCCCGGGCGCTCGGCGCTGGCGGGCACGGCTTTTGCGGAGCCGGGGGCCTTGGACGGGGCGGCCTTGGTTGCGGCGGCCTTGGGCGCGGCCTTGCCCTTGGTTTTGGATTTGGGCTTGCCGGCGCCAGCGGCCTTGCTGGCGGCACCGTCCCTGCCCGTGCGCTCTTGCGCTTCGGCGCCCCCGTTCGGGCGGCCGCTCTTCTGCTGTTTTTGGCGTTGCTTGTGCTGGGTCACGGCTCTCCTTTTGTAGATGTCACATTGTATCAGGCCCCCGCGGCGCTTTTTTGACCCGACCCGCCTGCTCGGCGCTATAGTTGGTGCCATTGCCGGGCGCAGGCCCGGGGGTACGGCGGATCGCATACGAAGGGGCGCTCGACCGATGCAGCGCGCAAAGCAGATTTCGGAATCCATCGAGCTGGGGTTCATCCTCGCGCTCTGCGGCGGGTTCATGGACGTGTACTCCTACATCGGGCGCGACGGCGTGTTCGCCAACGCCCAGACGGGCAACATCCTGCTCGTGGGCGTCAACCTCTCGGAGGGCAACTTGCCCCTCGCCGCGCGCTACCTGTTCCCGGTCATCGCGTTCGCGGCGGGCATCATGCTCGCCGACCTCATCCACGAGCGCTTCGGTAGCCTCATCCATTGGCGCCAGGTGACCGTCTTCCTCGAGGCCCTGTTTCTCTTTGCCGTGAGCTTTATGGGGGCCGACCTCAACCTCTTGGCCAACTGCCTCACCTCGTTCGCCTGCGGCATGCAGGTGGAGAGCTTTCGTAAGATCCACGGCCACGGCTTTGCCACCACCATGTGCATCGGCAATCTGCGCAACGCCCTGCAGAACGTGGACGACTACATCATCACGCACGAGCGCGGCTTTTTGGAGAACGGTGCGCTTTACCTGGGTGTGATCGTCACCTTCGTGTTCGGTGCCGTGATCGGCAACTGGTGCTACGAGCGCCTGGGCCTCCATGCCATCGCCGTGGCGTCGGCGCTCTTGCTCTGCGCGTTCTTCGTCATGTTCATCGACCGCGAGCGCACCGCCCTGCGCGCCCGATGGAAGGACGCCTGCGACGAGTGGGTGCGCGGCTGCCGCAAGTAGGGTGGGGGAGCTTGGCTGCGCGGCCGCGTGGACTGAGCGCCGAGCGGATTCTGCAAAGGTCGAGCGGCGTCTCTGAAACCTGTTGACGCCTCTCAAAGCTGAGCGTTGTTCAATACACTGCAAAACGCGCGCTGGTAGGTGCTAGCGAATCGCGCTGCATCCGAATTCGTCATGAGCTTGAGGTCGGCTATTGCTCGGCGTGCCGCTAGATGCGCGCTGGCCGGTGGCAGCGAATTGCATTGTGCCTGAAACCTGTCAGACGCTCGAGCTCGGCACGCTCGAGCCCGCCTGATACTTGGCACCCGTGCTCGCCCAAAGCGCCCACGCGCCGTGGCCCGTCCCTGCCGCTCGCGTGCGCTGGGGAGCCGTCGGCCGATTGGTGGAAAAACGTTTTTTGCCGCAAGGGCAGGTAGAACGGCCGTCTGTTAAAACGCTTCAAAAAAATGGCCCGATTCCGTTCCAACCGGGCCCGCGAACGGGTACCATGCGGCACAGAGGGGTGCGCAACCAGCCACCCGGGCCATTACTAGGAGGCTTACATGGCTAACCGTTTTGTTCTCAACACCATCAGCTACCACGGCAAGGGCGCCATCAAGGAGATCCCGGGCGAGCTTTCGCGCCGCGGCTACAAGAAGGTCTTCGTCTGCTCCGACCCCGACCTCGTCAAGTTCGGCGTGACATCCAAGGTCACCGACGAGCTCGATGCTGCCGGTATCGCCTGGAGCCTCTACTCCGAGATCAAGCCCAACCCCACGATCCAGAACGTGGTCGACGGCGTCGAGGCCTTCAAGGCTGCCGAGGCCGACTCCATCGTGACCATCGGCGGCGGCTCCTCCATGGACACCGCCAAGGCCATCGGCATCATCATCAACAACCCCGAGTTCGCCGACGTGCGTTCGCTCGAGGGCGTCGCCCCCACCAAGAACCACGCCGTGTTCACCATCGCCGTGCCCACCACCGCCGGCACCGCGGCCGAGGTCACCATCAACTACGTGATCACCGACCCCGAGAAGGTCCGCAAGTTCGTGTGCGTCGACACCAACGACGCCCCCGAGGTCGCCGTCGTCGATCCCGACATGATGGCCTCCATGCCCGCCGGCCTCACCGCCTCCACCGGCATGGACGCCCTCACCCACGCCATCGAGGGCTACACCACCAAGGGCGCCTGGGAGCTCTCCGACATGTTCCACTACGAGGCCATCCACCTCATCTCCAAGAGCCTGCGCGCCTCTGTGGAGGAGGCCAAGAGCGGCGTTCCCGGCGAGGGCCGCGAGGGCATGGCCCTTGGCCAGTACGTTGCCGGCATGGGCTTCTCCAACGTCGGCCTCGGCATCGACCACGCCATGGCCCACACCCTCTCCGCGCATTACGACACCCCGCACGGCGTCGCCTGCGCCATGCTGCTGCCGATCGCGATGGAGTTCAACAAGCCCGTCGTGGCCGAGCGCCTGGCCAAGGTTGCCGAGGCCATGGGCGTCGACACCACCGGCATGAGCACCGACGAGGCCGCTGACGCCGCCATCGCCGCCGTCAAGCAGCTCTCCGAGGACGTGAACATCCCCAAGGTCTGCGAGGCCATGAAGGCCGACGAGATCGAGGTCCTGGCCAAGGACGCCGTCGCCGACGCCTGCTTCCCGGGCAACCCGCGCGATGCCTCCCTCGAGGACGTCATCGAGCTCTTCAAGAAGGTCTGCCCCGAGGCCTAA
>CAVDTO010000071.1:0-8758 GCA_963611895.1 bacterium | reverse complement strand
GTCTCGTCGTCGACGATGCGCTGGCCCGTGGCAGGCATCATGACCGGGTCGACCACCACGTTCTCGGCGCCCCAGTGCTCGAGGCGCTCGGCCACGGCCTCCACGTTCTCGGGGGTCTTCATCATGCCGATGCGCACGGCCGCGGGGCGGATGTCCTCAAAGCAGGCGTCGATCTGCGCGGCGATCATCTCGGGCGGCAGAGGCTCGATTCTGTGGATGCCGCGGGTGTTCTGCGCGAGCACTGCGGTGATGGCGCACTCGCCATAAAGGCGGTTTGCGGTGATGGTCTTGATGTCGGCCTGGGTTCCGCCGCCGCCGCTCGAGTCGGAGGCCGCGATGGATAGGATGGCGGGAACGTTCTGCTTGTTCATCGGTGGCTCCGTTCGCTCGGCCGCGGGCGCGCGCGAGGCGCTGCTGTTAGGGGATAGTTTACCCTCTGGGCGGCAAACATGCGGCCGGCCGGGCGGGCTGCGCCAAACCCCTATGCGGAGCCGCGCCGCGCGGGTACGCCCTCGCGGGGCGCCGCGCGGCTCCGGTGCGCATGTAGGCTAGGCGCGCTCGAGGAACGCCTTGTAGCCGCGATAAGCCTCGTAGATGTCGGCCTTGTTGGCGACCTCCCAGAGCGCGTGCATGCTGAGCACGGCCACGCCCGAGTCGATGACGTCCATGTCGAACTTGGCCATGATGTAGGCGATGGTGCCGCCGCCGCCCGCGTTCACGCGGCCGAGCTCGCAGGTCTGGAAGTCCACGCCGGCGTCGTCCATGATGCTGCGCACGAGGGCCATGTACTCGGCGTCGGCGTCGTTGGAGCCGCTCTTGCCGCGGCTGCCGGTGTACTTGTTGAAGCAGAGGCCGCGGCCCATGAAGGCGGCGTTCTTGGTCTCGAACTTGGAGGCGTAGCCCGGGTCGTAGCCGGCCGAGACGTCGGAGCTCAGCATGCGCGAGTGGGCGAGCGCACGGCGGAGCGCCAACGGGCTCTCCTCGCCGGCGAGCGCCATGACCTCGGCCACGGTGTTCTCAAAGAAACGGCTCGTCATGCCGGTGGCGCCCACGGAACCGATCTCTTCCTTGTCGACGATGAGCGTGATCGAGGTGCGCTCCACCTGCGGAACGTCGATCTGGGCGAGCAGGCTCGGGTAGGCGCAGACGCGGTCGTCCTGGCCGTAGCCCAAGATCATGGAACGGTCGAGCCCCATGTCGCGGGCGGGGCCGGCGGGCACGACCTCGATCTCGGCGGAGAGGAAGTCCTCCTCCTCGACGCCGTACTGTTCCTTGAGGATGTCGAGGAACATCTGCTTGACGGGCTCCTTGGGGGCGTCCTTGTCGTCCTCGTCGAACTTGACGGGGCGGCCGCCCACGATCACGTCGAGCGCCTCGGCGTCCACGGCCTCGCGCGCGGGCTTGCCCATCTGCTCGTTGGAGAGGTGGATGAGCAGGTCGGAGATGGTGAAGACCGGGTCGCCCGGCTTGTCGCCGATGTTCACGTCGACGACGCTGCCGTCCTTCTTGACGATGACGCCCGCGAGCGCCAGCGGCTGCGCCACCCAGTGGTAGGCCTTGACGCCGCCGTAGTAGTGCGTGTCGAGGTAGGCCATGTCGCCGGCCTCGAAGGCCGGGTTCTGCTTGAGGTCGAGGCGGGGCGAGTCGCAGTGCGCGCCGAGGATGTTGAAGCCCTCCTCGAGCGGCTTGGTGCCGAGGTTCACGAGCATGAGGGTCTTGCCGTGGTTGTTCGCGTAGACCTTGTCGCCGGCCTTGAGCGCGCGGCCCTCGGCGATGGCGGTCTCGAGGTCGACGTAGCCGGCCTCCTCGGCCATCTTGATGCCGGCCCTCACGCAGAGGCGCTCTGTCTTGTTCTCGCTGATGAAGGCCTTGTAGTCGCTGCAGAGCCGCTCGAGCTCGGCGAGCTGCTCGTCGGTGTATTTCTTCCATGCGCAGGGGCGTTCCATGGGCATCCTTTCGGGGTTGAGTCGGGTCAATAAGTCCGCGAGCCATCGTAGCACTCCGCGCGGACGCGGCGAGGGGGTGAGTCGGCGCGCAGGCGGGGCTCCTGTTGAGCGAGCGCTTGCGGTTGAGTTGGCGAGCGGTCGGCTTCCGTGCACAGGCGATTGGCCGCAGGCGTCCGGTTCGCGGTTGGTCGGACGCGGACGTGCGGTATCCGAGGGCCACGGCGCGCGGGAACCCGCCACCTCGGCGTTCCTCTTCTGCACCCGTTGCCCGCATGCGTGCTTTAGACTGGGGAGCGCACAAATTCGCATCTCAACCAGAACGGGTCACAGCATGCCTGATTCCTCAACTGCCGGCGCCGAGCGCCGCACCATCGCCGTCGTCGACGGCAACTCGCTCATGCACCGCGCGTTCCACGCGGTCCCGCCCAGCATGAACGCGCCCGACGGCCGCCCTACCAACGCGATCTTCGGCTTCTTGAACATGTTCCTCAAGATGGTCGACACGTTCTCGCCCGCGGGCGTGGTCGTGGCGTTCGACAAGGGCAAGCCGCGCGTGCGCATGGAGATGCTCCCGCAGTACAAGGCGCAGCGCCCGCCCATGGACCCCGGCCTGCACGCGCAGTTCCCCATGATCAAGGAGCTGCTCTGTGGCCTCAAGATCCCCATCCTCGAGTCCGAGGGCTGGGAGGGCGACGACATCCTCGGCACCTGCGCGCGCCTGGGCGAGGAGGCCGGCTGCGACATGTACCTCGTCACCGGCGACCGCGACATGTACCAGCTCGTGACCGAGCACGTGAACGTCGTCTCCACGCGCAAGGGCCTCTCCGACGTGGCGATCATGACGCCCGAGAGCGTCGACGACCTCTACCACGGCATCACGCCCGACCTCGTGCCCGACTTCTACGGTCTCAAGGGCGACAGCTCCGACAACATCCCCGGCGTTCCGGGCATCGGCCCCAAGAAGGCGAGCGCGCTCATCGCGCAGTACGGTAGCCTCGACGAGGTGATCGCGCATGCCGACGAGGTCAAGGGCAAGATGGGCGAGAACCTGCGCGCGCACATCGACGACGCCCTGCTGAGCCGCAAGGTCGCGACCATCCGCACCGACGCCCCCGTCGAAGTCGATTTCTCGGCTGTGGAGTTCCCGGCCTACACCGCAGACGACGTGGCGGCGGCGCTCTCGCCGCTCGGCATCACCTCGCTGCAGAACCGCTTCACGGCGCTCCTCGGCGGCGACGCCGCGAGCGCGTCGGCAGCCCTTGCGGTGCCCGAGGTCCGGCGCGTGCCGGCGCAGGCGGGCGAGGAGCTCGAGCAGGCGCTCTCCGAACTCGACCGCGCGATTGCTGCGGGCGAATGGGTGGCGTGCGTGCTCGCCGACGAGGCCACCGAGGGCGCGCTCTTCGGCATGACGGAGACACTCTGGGTGGCAACGGTCAAGGGCTTGTTCGCCTTCGAGGGCGAGGGCGCGGCGGCCGGCGTCGGCGAGGACATGACGGTTGCCGGGTTCGACCTCGCGCACGGAATCATCCCCGGCGTGCTGCTCCGCCTCTTTGCCGAGGGGCGCGTCGCGAGTCCCGACGTCAAGGCGCTCGTGCATGCGCTCTCGCCCGTGGACTCCGCGGAAGCGGAACTGCTCGACCCGCTCGGCATCGACCCGGCGCGCATCTTCGACACGACCGTGGCCGCCTACCTGCTCGAGTCGGACCGCAGCGACTACATGGACGCCTACATTTCCGAGACCTACCTGCAGCGTGCGGTCCCGCCCGCGCGCGGCGAGGACGGTGCGCCAAGCGACGCCTGCGCGCCTGCCGCCCGCTCGGCCGTGGTGGCGCTTGCCGCCGTGGAGCCCCTGCGCGAGCGCATGGCGAACGAGGGAGCGGCGAACGTGTTCGACGGCATCGAGATGCCGCTCGTTCCCGTGCTCGCGGCCATGGAGCGCGCCGGCATGCTTGTGGACCCCGAGCGTCTGGCCGGTCTCTCGCGCGACCTCGCCGGCGAGATCGCCGAGCTCGAGCGCCGCATCCGCGAGATCGCGGGCGACGAGACCTTCAACCCTGCGAGCCCCATGCAGCTCAGCCACGTGCTCTTCGACGTGCTCGGCCTGCCCACGCGCGGCCTCAAGAAGACCAAGCGCGGCTACTACTCCACCAATGCCAAGGTGCTCGACGAGCTCGCGCGCGACCACGAGATCGTGCGCCTGATCCTCGAGTTCCGCGAGAAGGCCAAGATAAAGTCGACCTATCTCGACACGCTGGGGCCGCTCCGCCGCGCGGACGGCCGCGTGCACACCACGTACAACCAGGCCATCACGGCCACGGGGCGCCTCTCGAGCTCCGACCCCAACCTGCAGAACATCCCCACCCGCTCCGCGCTCGGCCACACGGTCAAGACGGCCTTCTCGGCGGGGGAGGGGTCGGTCTTCCTCGCGGTGGACTACTCGCAGATCGAGCTCAGGCTGCTCGCGCACCTCTCGGGCGACGAGCATCTGGTGCGCGCCTTCAATGAGGGCGAGGACTTCCATGCCGAGACCGCGGCCCGCGTGTTCGGCGTGCCCGTAGCCGAGGTCACCCCGCAGCTGCGCAGCCGCGCCAAGGCCGTGAACTTTGGCATCGTGTACGGCCAGCAGGCCTACGGGCTCTCGCAGTCGCTGCACATCCCCATGGGCGAGGCGCGCGAGATGATCGACCGCTACTTCGAGGCCTACCCGGGCGTGCGCTCGTTCCTCGACCGCGTGGTTGAGGCCGCCAAGCGCGACGGCTATGCGCAGACCCTGTTCGGTCGGCGCCGACACATCCCCGAGCTCGCGAGCCGCAACCCGCAGCTCCGCGGCTTTGGCGAGCGCACGGCCATGAACCACCCCATGCAGGGCACGGCCGCCGACATCATCAAGATCGCGATGGTGCAGGTGGCGCAGCGCCTGCGTGCCGAGGGTCTGCGCGCCCGCATGGTGCTCCAGGTGCACGACGAACTCGACTTCGAGTGCCCGCTCGACGAGGTCGAGCAGCTCACCGCGCTCGTGCGCGACGTGATGGAGCACGTGGTGGAGCTGCGCGTTCCGCTCATTGCCGAGGCGAGCACGGGCGTCACCTGGGCTGACGCCAAGTAGGGGAGTCGGGGTAAGTAGAGGCCGCAGGCGAGGGCTCGGTTCCCGCGGGCGGCTTCGCTGCCGGCCTCGGCCTCGGCCCGCATCGCATGCGTCTCGGCTCCGTTGCCGCCCCGCGTTACATGTAGCGCGCCCCTGCGCTATGCTGGTGAACGTCGTGCACACACGCGCCGCCGCGGCGGCTAAAAGAAAGGCTACTCCCCATGAAGATCGCGATCGGAAACGACCATGCCGCCGTCGAGCTCAAGGAGATCATCTCCGAGCACCTCAAGGAGCGCGGCTGCGAGGTCGTGAACTTCGGCACCGACACGAGCGAGAGCTTCGATTACCCCATCGCCGGCTACAAGGTGGGCCGCGCGGTCGCTTCCGGCGAGTGCGATCTGGGCGTGCTCATCTGCGGCACGGGCGTGGGCATCAGCCTTGCCGCCAACAAGGTGGAGGGCGTGCGTGCCGTGGTGTGCTCCGAGCCGTTCAGCGCCAAGCTCAGCCGCATGCACAACAACACCAACGTGCTCGCGTTCGGCGCCCGCGTGGTGGGCAGCGAGCTCGCCAAGATGATCGTTGACGAGTGGCTCGACGCCGAGTTCGAGGGCGGCCGCCATGAGCGCCGCGTGAGCATGCTCGCCGAGATCGATCAGACCCGCCACCTCAAGGCCGTCGACGAGGCGTAAGGGCCGCGCGGCAAGCCGCGGGTTCGACTGCTTGCCCACTCTCTCCCATCCGTCGATGGAACGTAAGGGCCGCGCGGCAAGCCGCGGGTTCGACCGCCGTAACCGTCGCGCTTTTTGCGCCAACACCATCAATCTCCAAGCAGAAAAGCCGTGCAGTTCATCCGAGCTGCACGGCTTTTCTGATGCGGGCAATTTTACAGCGGCACTTATCTGCACGCCGAGCGAAACGTCTCGCGATTTTTACGTTGGGGAGCGGGCGGCCATCCAGAGCAGCCGGTCAGCGACCGTCGGCGCAGTTCAATCGTATTCCCTCAAGATGGGAAGAGCCGCCCGTCTGGACGGCTCAAACCGTAATGGAACGCGAGGCGCTTCGCGTGTCTGCCAATCTCGTGCGCACCGGCCGGGGCCGAACTCGTTCTTGCGGCCGGAGCCTACGTGGTCTCGCGCTCGATGATGCGGTGGGGGACCACGATGTCTCTCTCGGCGGGGTCGCCGCCGGCGAGCATCTGCATCATGCCCTCCACGGCACGCTCTACCATCTCGTCGGTGCCGCGATCGACGGTGCTGATGCCAAAATAGCCGAGCTTGGAATAGAGCGAGTTGTCCATGCCGATCACTTTGACGGCGCGGCCGGGGAGCATCTTGTGGTCGAGCAGCGCCTGACAGGCACCGAGCGCAACGCGGTCGCCGATGCACACGATGCCGTCGAAGTCCATTCCTTCCTCCAACAGACGGCTGGTGCAGGATGCGGCCTCCTCACGCGATGTCTTGTTATGCGGCAACACGATGATGCGCGATTCGGCATCGTCGATGCCCTTCTGCCTGAGCACCTCGGTAAAGCTGGCGCGTGCGTAGTCTTCTTCGGTGTCCTCCTTGCCGATATGAAAGGTGAGGAGCACGGGCTTTTTGCAGCCCTTGCTGAATAGGAGCTCCGTCTGATCGGCCACGAGCCTGGGGTTGTCGTTTTCGACGGACACGAAGCGCTCGGGACGTTCTTCGAGCGTGAAGTCGATGAGCGCGCAGGGGATGCTGCCGAGCACGGAGAAATCGTCGACCTTCTCGGTGCCGACGATGAAGATGCCGTCGACGTTGCGCTGCTTGAGCTCGGCAAAATAGTCGGCGTTATCGGAGGCGCGGTACCACGTGTTGCAGATGAACGAGGTGTAGCCGCGCTCGTGCATGGCTCGCTCGATGTTGAGCACCATGGAAGAGAAGAAATCGTTGCTGACGTCGGGCGTGACGATGCCGATGGTGTTGGTGCGGCGCTCGCGCAGCCCGCGCGCCGAGAGATTGGGCATGTACCCGAGGTCGTCCGCCACCTGCTGCACGAGCTTGCGGGTCTTCTCGGAAAACCGCCCGCGCTCGTTGAGGACGTTGGAGACGGTGGCCGCGCTCACGCCGGCGGTCTTTGCGATGTCGTAGATGGATACGGGCATGGTTCCTCGCAAGTGGGTAGTTATTTTGCAACAGTATGTAGTGTAACCAATTGCTGTATCGATTAACCACTCGCCGCCGAAATCGTACCGTTTATCCGAGGGCACGCAAACCACGCCAACCGCCGCTGCGTAATCGATTAATCTACAAATCGTCGTAAAGCTGAATCGATTAAGCAAACAGATTCGGACGCGCATCCGCTGCGCAAGGCGGGCCGAACGGATCCGAAGTGTCATGTCGGCAAACGTCCCGACCGCGTTCCATCCTGTATTGCTTAATCGATTGAGCAACCCTCTATGAAAGGATCTACCATGAGGAAGATCGTTCTGTTCTGCTCGGCGGGCATGTCCACGAGCCTGCTCGTCACCAAGATGCGCGAGGCCGCAGCCAACCAGGGTTACGAGACCGACATCGACGCGTATCCCGTGGCCGATGCCGGCAAGCACGCCGATGCCGACATCGTGCTCATCGGCCCGCAGATCCGCTTCCAGCTCGCCAAGCTCAAGGGGCAGTTCAGCTGCCCGGTGGAGGCCATCGACATGCAGGCCTACGGCACCATGGACGGCGAGAAGGTCATCGCCCAGGTCAAGAAAGCGCTGGGTGACTAGCCATGAGCGATCAGGTGCAAGAGCAGCAGATGCTCGCATTCCAGATCATCGCCTCGGTGGGTGCCGCGCGCAGCTGCTACATCGAGGCCATTCATGCTGCGCGCGACGGCAAGTTCGACGAGGCCGCCGAGCAGATCAAGGCCGGTCAGGACGAGTTCCTCAAGGGCCACGACGTGCACACCTCGCTCGTGCAGAAGGCCGCTGCGGGGGAGAGCACGGGAACCGACATCCTGCTCACCCACGCCGAGGACCAACTCATGAGCGCCGAGGGCTTCGGCATCCTCGCCGAGGAGTTCGTCAGCGTCTACAAGAAGATCGAGGGCGCGGCTTAAAGCCTGGGCAGGGCGCGGCCGCAGCGCTCGCGCCCTGCGCGCCTTCCGTTCCAACAATTTATGTTTTACAGGCTCTCTATCAGAGGGAAGGGGACTTTTATGTCTGAAGAGACCAAGCGCTCTCCGATGGACGTCATCATGGACAAGGTCATGATGCTCGCCGATCCGTTGAGCCGATTCGCCAACCTGCCGGCTATCGCCGCGGTCCAGGATGGCCTCATCGCGGTGATGCCGCTGATCCTGATCGGATCGATCTCGCTCGTCATCTCGCTTTTGGGAACCGACTCCATCGGCGGCGTCGTGTTCCTGCCGTTCCTGACGCCGTTCGTGTCGCAGATCCAGGTCATCAACTCGCTGACCATGGGCTTCCTCGGCATCTACGCTGCCGTCACCATCCCGGCCTCCTATGCCGAGAAGCAGGGCCTCGACGTCAAGACGGCGAGCCTGCTCGGCCTCGCGGTGTTCTTCATGTTCACCGTAAATGGCCTTAACGACGACGGCTCCATCGCCACCACCGCCTTCGGCGCCACGGGCCTGTTCGCCATCATCGTGTCCACACTCATCGGCATCTGGGTCTATCAGATGCTCGTCAAGCGCAACATCACCATCAAGATGCCCGCCGGCGTTCCGCCCGCGGTCGGCGCCGCCTTCACGGCACTCATCC
>CAVDTO010000070.1:0-8767 GCA_963611895.1 bacterium | reverse complement strand
AGGTTGTGCTCTACCAACTGAGCCATGTCCGCTTGCGAGAAAGTAATATACGCGAGGGTCGGGGCATGCGCAAGCCTTTTTTCCAAAAAATTTTGAGTCTGCGCGCTTCCCTGCCCATTCTTGCAGGTAGCCGAGCTAAAAAACCTTTGTTCGCAAAGTTAGCGAGAACACGCGGAGCCCCGGCCGCCCTATAGCAGCTTGATCAGGCGCACGAGCGTGCCCCGGGTATCGGTGCGGCGGCGCACCTCGACGCTGTCGACGAGCATGCGCATGAGCTTGATCCCGCGGCCGCGCTCCTCGCTCTCCTGCGGCGTCTCGTCGCTCGCGAGCTCGAACCCGCTGCCGGTATCGGCCACCTCGATCACCACGCGGTCGGTATAGGCGCGCACGGTCATCACGCAGCCCTCACCCCCGGCGTGGTCGTACGCGTTGCCGAGCGCCTCCCCCACCGCGAGCGCCACGTCGTAGCGGTCGTTCTCGCCAAGGCCCAGCCCGGCGAGAGCCTCGACCACGCGGTGGCGGTAGTACCCCAGGTTCTCGATGCCGGGGCGCACGCTCACGCTCTTGCTCCAGAGCGGCGAGGCATCCGGAGCGAGCACCGGAACGGGCGGCTTGTCGGCTGCGGTGACGTGGAGCGCATCCACCAGACGCGCGATCTGCAGAAAGCGCATCACCTGGGCCGAGGCGTCCACGAGCGAGAGCATGCCCCCGCGCGCGGAGAGTTTCCGAGAGCTCGAGAGCAGGAGCGCGAGGCCCGTCGAGTCGATGAACCCCACATGCAGGCAGTTGATGATGACGCGCGTGGAGCCCCCATCGAGCGCGGCATCGATACGGCGGCGCAGACTCGGAGCCATCGAGATGTCGATGTCGCCCTCGGGGGCGATCAGCGTTATGTCGTTCCACTCATTCATGCGGCTATGATGCCCAACCCGGCGCCGGCCGATACGCCCGCATCCGCGAACGACGTCGACGGACCCGGCGAGAGCGCGATACGCACGGCGGACGCGCCGGCCGTGGGGCTTGCGCACACAGCGATCTCGCCCGCCAAAAGGGCGTGCGCCGCCACGCGCCCGCCCGCGCTACTCCTCATCGAACCTGAGCGCCACGAGGGCGATGTCGTCGTCGAGGGCCGACTCGGTAAAGGCGTCGAGCCGCTCGAGCACCACGTTGCAGAGGCCGCGCACGTCGCTGCCCGCCTGGGAGAGCAGGATGTCGCGCAGGCGCTGCTCGCCAAAGAACGCGCCCGCGGGGTCGCGCGCCTCGATCGCGCCATCGGTGTACATGAAGAGGACGTCGCCCGGGGCAAACGAAAAGCTCCCCTGCTCGAACTTCATCCCCTCGAACGCGCCCACCACGCCCGACTGGCAGCTCAGGAGCTCCACCTCTCCCGTGTGACCGGCGGCCCCGTCCTTGGGCGCCAGCGGCGGGTGCACGAGCATCGTGGGCGGGTGACCGGCCGAACAGTACGTGGCGGTGCGGGACCTCAGGTCGATCTTTGCGATGAACATCGTGGCAAAGGTCTCCACGCGCGAGAATCCCATGAGCATGCTGTTGAGCGCCGAGGCCATGTGCACGGGCGCTGCACCCTCCCAGGCGTAGGCGGTGAGCGCCGTCTTGACCAGCGCAGACATCGACGCAGCCTCGACGCCCTTGCCCGAGACGTCGCCGAGAATCATGACGGCGCGGTCGTCGGGCAGGCGCAGCAGCGTGTAGAAGTCCCCGCCGACAAGCGCCGTGCGCGTTGCCGACGAATAGAGCGAGTCGGTCGTGATGCCCGGCACGCGGCCGAGCGAGCTGCGCATACCCGCCTGGAGCGTCTGGGCGATGCGCCGCTCCTCCTTGCGCTCGCTCTTGCCGTGCCCGATGAGCTCGAAGTCGTGGGCCAGGTGCAGCAGGTAGTCGTATTCCATGTCGTCGATGGGTTCGCGGCTCGCGTCGCGCAGAAGCAGCACGCGCCGGGTGAGCCCTGTCTGGGCGCGCTTGAACGGGACGATGCCCTCCTCCCCGCCGCGTCGTGCGTCGCTCGCGTCGCCCTCGCGCAGGTCGACGAAGTCAAGATAGGCGCCCTGGCACGGGAGCCCGTGCGTGGCGAGCCAGGTTCCGGCGCTCGACGACGCCTCCACGCGCGTGATGCGCACGTTCTTGAGCTCGAGCGAGGATGCGCCGCCGTCGCCCTCGGTCGCAAAGCGGTCGTCCATGACGGACCCCACGCGCGGGGCGGGCGCCGTGGTGGAGAAGAACAGGCTCTCGGGCTCGCCGGGGAGCTCGACCCGGCTGCCGCCCTCGAAGTCGATCATAAAGCGCTTGCGCTCGGCGTCGTACACGACGGGGCAGCAATGGCAGCCGAGCGTGCCGCGCACCTCGTCGGCAAGCTCCAGCGGAATATCGGGGCTCTCGCTCGAATCGAACTTGAACATGAGGTCGCGCACGCGGTTGAGCGAGCGGGTGAGCTCGGCCGTGCGCTGCGAGCGGATGGAGCCCATGAGCCCCACAAGCTGTATGGAGAGGTAGTCGCAGATGACCTCGAGAACGCTCACGTCGGAATGGCGCGGCTCCTGGGGACGGTCCCAGCCGACCTCGATGATGGCGAGCACCTGCGTGCCGAAGAAGACCGGCACAGCGATGATCGACTTGAACGGCGGCATGTCCTGCATGCGGATGGGCCACATGACCTTGGTGTCGATGTCCTCGAATGCCGCCGGCGAGGGGATGTCGACCTCGTCGCGCGTGACGACCGAGAGCCGGCATGCCTTTGAGCGCCGCAGCACGTAGGTGGGAACGCCCGCGCCATACGGAACATATTCGGGAACGTAGGAGTTCGCGAGCCCCGCGGAGATGCCGCGCAGCTTGAACCCGCCGCTCTCGGAGAAGTAGATCGTGGCGCCCGTCGCGTCAAGCGCGTCGGCGAGCTTGTTGAGCACCGTGTTAACGAGGGAGGCGAGGTCCTGGGCGCCCGCCGCCGCGATGATGACCGAGAGCGTGCCCGAGAGGCGCTTGTTGGCCGCTTGCAGCTCCGCGAGCACGCGCTGCATCTGGCGGTCGTGGTCGACGCGCTCCTCGAGCGAGCGGATGGCGACGAGCACGCGCGTATCGCTCTTGCGCCCCAGGCCGAACGTGGAGGCCGCCACACTGCCGGCGCGCACCTCGACCGGCACGAACGAGCCCTCGGGGAGCCTGAGCATGAGCGATGCGGCCGAGCCGTCTTGTCTGAACGGCAGCTCATGGGCGCCCGCGCGCTCGAAATCGAGCGAGAAGAGGATGTCCTTGATGTCGGTGCCGACCAGGTCCGAGCGCTCGGAAATCAGGAGCCTCAGCAGCTGCGCATTCGCATGGAGGATGGTGCCGTCTTGCTTGCAGAGTGCCACCGCGTCGTTCGTGATCTCGAACAGGCGCGAGACCTCGCGCAGCTCTTTGTTAGTCAGGTTTTCCATACCGCCGCCTCCTCCCCTCACCATAGGGTCTCACGGCCGATAGGTAAAATAAAAGCCTCCGAAGAGGCTGAAATATCGATGGTGTCGGAGGCGGGACTTGAACCCGCATGATCGAAATTTGATCACTAGCACCTCAAGCTAGCGCGTCTGCCAATTCCGCCACTCCGACGTTCGACAGGAAAGATAATACCCAGACGCGCCCGCCGCTGCAAGAACTATTTTGGGAAAGTTCGACCCGCGGGGATGGCTCCCGGATATTAGGCCTTCGGGTAGTCCTCGCTTCGCTGCGGGGTGACCCGAAAACCTAATATCCGGGAGCCATTGGGTCGAGGCTTCTCTCAACCTAAGAGCAGCGACGGTCACGTGAAGCTGGAGAGCCGGTAGAGAGTTGACGCCTTCGGGTAACCCTTGTTCCGCTCGTCGTCGTGAACCTCAAATGATCGCCTCCGCTCCCCCATTGGGAAACGGAGGCGATCGAATCGTTTTGGGCTTGCGCGGGCCAGCCGTTGTGGGGCGTTACCTACGGCTCGTCCAGGCTTTGCGCTTGAGGGCGAAGCCGGCGGCTAGGGCCGTAAGGGATGCGGCGACCAGGGCGCTTACTTGCGCGTGGGCCGTGTCGCCTGATCCGGGGAGCAGGACCGTCTGAACGGTCTCGGTGGTTCTCTCGGCCTTCTTGGAAGCTCCGGGCGTCATCGAACCTTCGGGGGTCTTCTCTCCCCCGTCCTCGGGCTTGTCCGGCTTGACGGGCGTCGGGTCATCGGGGTCATCGGGGTCATCGGGGTCGTCCGGATCCACGGGCTCGGAATCGCCGGACTTCGACCACACAGCATGGAGCGTGATGTCGCCCGTCACCGGCGTGTCGAAGTCGTAGTCCTTGCCGCCGAGCTGCCAGCCCTTGAAGGTGAAGCCCTTGAGCTTGGGATCCTCGGGCTTTGTCGCCGCAGAACCGTAATCGACGGTCTGCGCCGCGACCTCGCTCGCACCCTCGCCGGCATCGAACGTCACCGTGTACGTGTTGATCTTCCAGCCTGCGTAGAGCTTCAGGTCCTTCGTGATGGGGTCGGAGAAGGAGAACGCCGTCGTGCACTCTTTGTCGGCGTACCAGCCCGTAAAGGCGTAGCCCGTACGCTCAGGCGCAGCCGGTTCATCGGCAAGCTTGCCGTACTCAACGGTCTGCGCCGCAACCTCGCTCGCGCCCTTGCCCGTCACGAACTCTACTGTGTAGGTGTTGATGCTCCACTTGGCGCAAAGCGTGATGTCGCCCGTCACCGGCGTGCTGAAGTCGTAGTCCTTGCCGTCGAGTTGCCAGCCCTTGAAGGTGTATCCCGTGCGCTTGGGCGCAGCGGGTTCCTCGGCGCACTTGCCGTGCTCGACGCTCTGCGCGGCGACCTCGCTCGCGCCCTCGCCGGCATCGAACGTCACCGTGTACGTGTTGATCTTCCAACCTGCGTAGAGCTTCATATCCTTCGTGACGGGCTCGGCAAAGGAGAACGCCGTCTTGCACCCCTCGTCGGTGTACCAACCGGTAAAGGTGTGACCCGTCCGCTCGGGTGCCCCGGGCTCCTTGGCGCACGCGCCGTACTCAACGCGTTGCGAGGGGATCTCCGTCGCGCCCTTGCCCGTCACGAACTCGACCTTGTAGCTGTTCGCCTTCCAGCCCGCGTAGAGCTTTAGGTCCTCCGTGATGGGATCAGAGAAGATGAACGCCACCTTGCACTCCTCGTCGGTGTACCAGCCCGTGAACGCATAGCCCGTACGCTCCGGCGCCTCGGGCTCCACGGCAGGCTCGCCATACTTCACGCTCTGCGAGGCAACCGGCGTCGCGCCCTTGCCCGTCACGAACTCGACCTTGTAGCTGTTCGCCTTCCACTTGGCATAGATCGTGGTGTCCTGCTTGATGCTCTTGTTGAAATTGAAGGGCGTCGTGAGCTCACGGTCGGAGCACCATTCCACAAAGGTGTGACCCGCCTTGGTCGGTTTCTCCTCGGGCTCTTTGATCTGTTTGCCGTACACGACGGTATCGCGCTTGTAGACGGCGTCTCCGTCCATATAGGTGACCTTGAGAGTGACCTTCGTCCACTTTGCCGTGATCGTCGCGTTGTTGTTGAAGACCGTGCTGGCCGTAACCTTATTGCCGGCTTCGTCGAACCACCCCAGGAAGGTGTGGCCCTCGTACGTCGGTGTATCGAGCTCGCCGATGGCATCTCCCTCGGTCAGCTCGCGGGTCGTCTTCTTCTCACCGTTGGCGGGATCGATCGTGACGGTGATCTTCTTGAGGTCGCGTCCCCAGCGCGCATAGAGCGTAATCGTCTTGCTAACCGGGGTCGAAAAGTCGAACTTTTTGCCCCAGTCGTCGCCCGTGCCGTCCTTGGTATACCAGCCCATGAACGTGTAGCCGTCCTTCGCGGGCTCCTTCTGGGGCTCGGTTGCTGTGGTATTGGGACGCAGGAACTGGTCGACCGGCATCCCCGTGGCGCCCTCGCCGCCCTTGAAGTAGACGTGCACGCCGATCTCGTACTTGAGATAGAACGTCATGTCGCTCGTGATGGCCTCGGACGGGAAGTCGAAGATCTCGCCCGTACCGGTCGTGCCCGCGCCACCGCTCTGCTTGGTGCACCAGCCGAGAGAGATCGCGTCCTCGGGGAGGCCGTCGAGCGAGCCGGGAACGGTGACGACCTGACCGTAGTAGACCTTCTTGGTCTCCACCAGATTATTGGTCCCGTTGCTGCCGATGTAGAACTTCACGGTGCACACGATGGGCTTCCACGCGGCCACGAGGGTGATGTTGTCCGTCACCTTGGAGCTGAAGTCGTAGCGCACGCCGTCAAGCATCCAGCCCGAAAGCGTGTAGCCTGTGCGCGTCGGCGCGGCGCTGCCGGTCGGCTCCGCGACCCTATCGCCATAGCTCACGCTCTTCGTCTGGGTGCTGCCGCCGCTCGCCCACGAGCCCTCTCCCGCGTCGAACGTGACCGTGTACGTATTCTTCGTCCACTTGGCATACAGCTTGATATCGTCGGTTCCCTCCGCCACGACCGAGCCGAAGTCGTACGCGCTGCCCGAGCACGCCTTGTTGTCGTACCAGCCCTGGAATGTGTGGCCTTCCTTCGCTGGGTCGGTCGGCTTCGTTATCGTCTTGCCGACCTCCACGTCGTCGACGCCAAGGACGTCCTCGCCATCAAAGTAGTAGACCGTGCGGTGCTGCGCGGGCTTCTCGTGCCAAGCGGCCACAAGGGTGGTGTCGGCATCGAACGTCGACTTCTCGGTCACCGGAGTCTTTGAGCTGCCGCCCTTTACGTACCAGCTGTCGAACACGTAGCCATCGCGCGTCGGCACGGGGAGCTCACCCACGACGGCGCCCTTCTCAATCTTGCGCGGGTTGGCCTCGTCCTCGGGGAGCTTGCCCTCGCCCGCATCGAACGTGATCTCGACCGTCTGCGGAGCCGGGTTATCGAACGTCACGGAGAACGTGAACACCGCGTTTCCATCGCTGTCCGCAGCGACCGTGCCCGAGTTGGCCCGCATGCTCTGCTCCCCGCACGTAACCGCCCCGAGGAATACCGCAAGATCGCTCTTGCTCGCGTACATGCTGTAGCCGCTCAGGATGTCCTTGGCAACCGTCACCTCGTAGGTGACCGTCTTGGACGCAACGTAGCTGCCACTCTTGTTCTCCTTCACGGTGCGCTTTGAGACCCAAAGGTAGTCCGACTGGGGAACCGCGGCCCTATAGTTATCGGCGCGGAAGAGCTCGCCATACGGGATCTCGGACTTCTCGGATTTGCCGGTCGTCGTCTGCAGGTCGTCAAACGAGTCCTGCTCGGTAACAGAGAACGCGGCTCCCGCGATCGGGCTCTGGTAGTTTGCGCGCACGGTCACGTCGCCGTTGGGCATGGTGAACTTGGCGATGCCCGAGGCGTTCGGTGTGATCGTGTCTTTGGTTCCGTCGGGGTTCTCCACGGTCCACGACGCGAGCTTCCACGTATAGGACCTGCCGTTGCAGGCCGTGATCTTCTGGTACTCGGCGGCACTCGAATCGAGCGTCACCTCGGAACCACGGGCGGCGCTGAACGTCTTAGCAGGCTCCGTGCTGCTCGCACCGTAGGCCTTGACCGTATAGCTCGGCTTGCTCTTCAGCCACAGGTATTTACCGGATTCATACACCTCGTAGCGGTCGTCGTCCGAAATGACGCAGCCCTTCCACCTGTCTTTTTCCAAAAGATTCTTGGTAAACGAAGTGTTCTCGGTAAGCTGGTAGATCGAGCCGGAGTAGTTGGCCAGCGTGATACCGATAACCGAGTACCAGTGGATGTCCTCGTATCCCGAATCGGATTTAGATGAAAGCCTCTGCGCGGCGCTTGCCCTCATCTCGAGGTTGTTTGTCTTTCCGCTGGCCGTGTTCTTGGTTACGTAGATCATTCCGCCGAGGTAGAAATCCTTGGAGCTGTCGTTACCGCACCAGATGCCGCCTCCTTGCGAGGCGCATGAGTTTTCTTCCACCCTGATGTTCTGCAGCCACGCGTCATCGCCGCCAAAGAAGATCGCGCCGCCCGACCCCTTGGGCGCGCTGTTCTTTATGAAAGAGCAGTCGCCATAGGTGTGTTCTGCGTCGCCTACGATTTTGAGGTTGTGCTTGAACGAGTAAATAGCGCCGCCCGACCCCTCCTGCGCCGTGTTGCCGACAAACGAGGAGGCTTTGTACATGCTTATGGAAAAATCGTCCCACGCGTTCATGACGGCGCCGCCGTTGCGCTTTGCCTTGTTGCCCGAGAACGTCGATTTGGCGTCGAGCAGAAGGCTGTTATCGACGTCGTAGTTATAGAGGCCGCCGCCGTCCTCGGAGGCCTCGTTGTTGCAGATGGAGGACCCCTCGTACAGGCGCACGGCGGTATCGTTGTCGTCAAGATAGACGCCTCCGCCGTTATGGGCCTTGTTTCCGTCGATCTTCGAGGCGCCGTAGAGCGTAAGGGTGGAGATATCGTTCAAGAACAGGCCGCCACCGTCCATTTTGGCCTCGTTCCCCGAGATCTCGGAGCCGTCGTAGAGCGTGAAGGTCGTGTCGTTGTAATAGGTGTAGATGCCGCCGCCGTCGCCATCGCCGCCCGGGCCGCCGAGCGCCTTGTTCTTGGAGAGCTTGGAGCCGTTCTTGAGGGTGACGTGGCCGTCCTTGCCGTTGTAGTAGAGACCACCGCCATCACCATAGGCGCGGTTCTCGTACACCTCCGCCGCGTCCAAGACGAGCGGCAGGTCGTTGTCGTCGACAAAGATGGCGCCACCCTGTTTGCCGGCGCAGTTGTCGTATACCTTGGCCTTGGTGATCTTGACGGACATGTCGATGTTAT
>CAVDTO010000069.1:0-8781 GCA_963611895.1 bacterium | reverse complement strand
TGGCCGAGACGACCATGCGGTTCTTGACCTTGAGGCTGCCGATCTGCAGCGATTCAAAGAGCTTCTCGTATGCCATGCGCGGGCACTCCCCTCTCTTGGGCTGAACGTCGAAGAGAGAGTATCCGCAGGGCAGGACCCACGTCTCCCTCATATGAGGGGCGCGGGAGAAATTGCTTTTGAGAGCTCCGCCGCGTGTAAGGGGATATCGCCAAGAAACGCGCATAGATCTCCGTTGGCACGCCTGCCGGCTTGCGGGTGCGCTCTCACCCGATGGGGCCCGGGATGACCGCTGATTCAAGTCACCGGGCCTAAATTCATGTCTAAAGGAGTTCCCGCCTACACGCTCTGCTGCAGGCCGAGGGAGCAGTGCGCGAGGAGCTTGAAGCGGTCGAGGACGGTCACGCTGCCGCGGGCGGTCTCGATGACGCCCTCCTTGCGCAAGATCTTGAGGGAGCGCTCGAACTGCGCCTGCGAGGCGCCCACGAAGCCCGCGAGCTCGGACTGCGTGAGCGCCACCACGCCGCTGTCCGCCGCGTTCACCTTGGTCACGTAGAGGTAGAGGACGTCGGCCAGGCGCGCGAGGCAGGGCTCAAAGGCCTGGTTCACCGAGTCCATGAGCAGGTAGCCGATGAAGTCGCAGTTCTCGCGCAAAAGCTCGCCGGCAAAGTCGCCGTTCTCGCGCACGATCTGCTTGAGCACGGGATACGGCATGGCATAGACCGAGAGGTCGGTGAGCGCGCGCATGACCATCTCGTACTCCATCCAGTACTCGTGGAGCTCCACGCCCACGGGGAACATCGTGCCCTCGCCGAAGATGTTGAGCGACTTCTCGCCGGCGTCGTGGCGCACGGAAAAGCGAAAGAGGCCGCGCCTCACAAAGAACGCCGTGTTGTTGATGCGCCCGGGCCGGGTGAGCAGCTCGCCGGCGGCGTAGGTGCGCTCCTCCACGTCGTAGCCCGCCACGAGGTCCTCGAAGCCGTTGAGGTAGCCCGCGATGTAGAGGCTCGGAACCACGAACGAAGAGCGCTTGACCATGGGTTTCCCTCCTGCGAGCAACGGACCGCGAGCAATAGGCGGCAGGCAACACGACCAGTTTACGCCGCAACGCCGCCGGCCACCGCTACGCCCGGTACTTGGTCCCGCGACCGTTCGGAGAGCTGCGGCAACTCGATAACGGACCAAGGTGCTCGGCTGAGGTTGAAAATCGACCGCCGGCGACAACGCAACGCAAAGCAATGCAACGCGAAGCCATTGCGATGCAAAACAAGCGTATTGTGCGCAAAAGCCGCCCTTTCCGCCTTTTCGCTGCACGCAAAAGCAAGCGCAAAATTTTGCAGTTATTTTTACGCTCGAAATAAAGCGAAAAACCGAATTTACGCTTAAAGCGAAAAAGCTGAACAGCCCTCATGCCAGGGATAGATGATTTGTGGCCCAGCGCACATGCCCTCTACTCACTGGGTGGGTGGTTCTCTACGCCGCGTACGCCGCATGCAGGCCGGCACGCCCATGAATAACGCGAGCGAGGGGTCACCCTTTATCCGCTGCCAGATCGTCACCCTGCCACTTCGGCGAGGGTGGGGATGCTCGGTGCGGCGCCGGGACGCGAGACGGCGATCGAGCTCGCCTGGGCAGCCACGAGCAGCGCCCGGGCCACGTCGCCGGCGCGCAGGTACTCGGCCAAGAAGAAGCCCGTGAACGTATCGCCGGCACCGGTGGTGTCCACCACATGCGCAGGGACCGCCGGCTGGGCGATGCGCCGGTCGCCGAACTGCGCAATGGCGCCGTCCGCCCCCAAGGTGAGTACCACGATCGCATCCGGGTAGCGGCGGGAAAAGACATCGAGGATCCGCTCGGGATCGGATTCCCCCGTGAGCTGCTCGCCCTCGATCTCGTTCACGAAAAAGAGCCACACAAGGCCGAGGTCGCACTCCCCCACGCGCGCGTCGAAAGGACTCGGGTTGAGCACGACGCGCATACCGCGCGCGGCCGCCGACGAGACGATCTCGGGCAGCATGTTGACCTCGTTCTGCAGCAAGATAACGTCGCCCGCCCCGTAGCCGTCGAGCGCCTCGTCGATGTAAGCCTGCGTCACGCGACGGTTCGAGCCGCCGAACAGCACGATAGAGTTCTGGCCTGCGGCATCGACCTGAATGATCGCGTGGCCGCTCTTCCCCGGCTCGGTGCGCACCCGGCCGGTATCGACGCCCGCGCCCGCAAGAGCGTCGAGCAGTGCCTGGCCGTCCTCGCCGACGATGCCCGCGTGTGCGACGTCGGCGCCCGCGCGAGCCAGGGCGATCGACTGGTTGAGCCCCTTGCCGCCGCAATGCGTCTGAACATCGGAAGCGTCAATGGTCTCGCCCGGCCTCACGATATGGTCGACCTGGTACACGAGGTCCAGGTTAAGCGAGCCAAAGCTCAGCACCCTCGCCTGCTGCGGCGTTACTGCCTGTTGCGTCGTCTTCGTCTGTTCCATGTGCGCCTCCTAAGGTCAGGGGTCCCCGCCGTTCCGGCACCTCTCATCATGCAACAAACGACATGTAAAAACATCTGCACAAACGGCAAGCCCCACGTCCGTCTGCCCCTCATCACGCAACAAATGGCGTGCAAGCACACCGTGCAGCTCGCTCTTCTAGTTACGTAGAGGCTCGAAAGGCGGCCATCGTACGCCTCCATCGACGCAAAACCGCCCGTTCGCAGAAACGCCCCTTGCGTTTCGCACTTTAAAATTCGAATGCGCGAGTAGCTCCGTTGCTTTGAATTACGTTTCCCCAGTTGAAAGGCTCACCTCATTGAGAGCCTACTCACTGAACCTAGTTTTAAAGTGCGAAATAGGGACCCCCTTGTTAACATAAGTCTATGGATACCGTCATTTGCGACATAACCGCCCTCAAGTACTGGCGCATTCCACCCGTGGTGCAGCTTTTGGCCGCGGCGCCGATGGCCGATGAGCGCTTGGCCCGGCTCTTGACGCCCTATGATCTTGAGGAGCTTTCGGCAAGCTTCCTAGTCGCACAAGACATGCTCAAGCAAAAGCATTATGGACGCGCCGGCGAGTCCTATCGGACGCTCCTGGACGGGGCTCCACTTCTCTCCTTGTGCGGCGACGCCCCGTTTTATCTGCTCAGCGCTCATAAGGACGAAATCCGCGAATCCAAACTCGCAAAGCCGCGCCTATGGAGCGCCGCCCTGCCGCCGGCCACGATCCGGCCGGCCACCGAACAAGTCAGCGTCACATCACCCGAATTCACCTTGCTGCAGCTTGCGGTTCACAGCAGCTACGAGGAAACTTTGCTCCTGGCTACCGAGTTCTGCGGTTGCTTCTCCGTCTTCCATACGCCTGAACCCATGGCAAAGATCGTGCAACGGTTGTGCGACTCAGGCCGCCTGCCGGACATAGGCGGCTGGTCACCCTGCCTCGACACGTCCGGAAAACTCACCAGCCTATGGTCCCACGCGCCCCTGACCAATCCGGACGCCCTTTTGCGCACAGCAGAAGAAAGCGATTCCAGCCGAGGCCGTAAAAAGCTTATCAAGGTAGCAAAGACCGTCGTAGCAGGCGCGGCATCGCCTTTTGAGGCGCAGGCCGGAATTCTGCTGGGGTTGCCCACCCGCTGCGGCGGCGCGGGTCTCGGGGGCCTCACGCACAACCAACGTGTGGGTCTCACCCCAGATGCCGCCTGCGTAGCGCACCGGGAGACCTGCTTCTGCGACCTGTACTGGGACGAAGGCGTTGACCTCGAGTGTCACAGCAAGACCTGGCACACGCAGGCCGCAGACCAGCTATCAGACTTCACCAGGCAAGCTGCCCTCGAGCTCATGGGCATCGACGTCATCCCCATGACCTACGAACAGCTCAACTCGGCGCGGCAGTTCAACGCGATCGCGCGCATCGTCGCCGGCAAGCTGGGCCGCACATGCCGCAAAAAGACCGACACCGAGCGCGCTGCAGAGCTCAGATTGCGCCGGGAAGTGCTCGATTTTGACTGGAGTTAGTTGTTCAAAGAAGATAACCTTTGCGTTTCGCACTTTAAAATTGGATTCAGCGAGTAGCCCTCGTCCCGACAACCGCGTTTGCCCAGGTCAATGCCATGTAACATTAGTGAGCTACTTACCGAACCGAATTTTAAAGTGCGAAACGCACGAGATTACGTCAAAGACCCGCTTGGCGCCGCCTAATCCCGGTCTTTGCAACCCCGGACACGCGCGCTCGGACGTCGCGATACCCATGAGTGATTCCATGACCTCGCTGCGTTCAACCGGAGCGGACGCACGTCAACAGAAACAGTTGCACATTACGAAAAGACCGCCCGTGCTGGTGCACGAGCGGTCTCGAAGAAAAAGTAACGTCATTGGCTGGCACCGGCGCCTACGGATGCCCCACTCCCCTGCAGCCAGCCTACGCGTGTGGACGGTCTCGGCCATCTCGGCCATCTAGCGTACACAGTCGACATAGACAGGTAGCCATTCCACGCTTATCGCATAGGCGGCGTCGGCCATCATCAGGACCCCCTGTGCGGCCGCGAGCTACAGCCAACTTAAGCCGCGTGGACACCGGCCATCGAGTTTTTGGAAAACATGATCGCCGATCTTTGGCCAGCCTATGCCGCGTGGACGGCGTCGGCCATGGCTCGCACGTAGTCGGCCACGTAGGGCACGGCGTCGGCTCCGTGCTCGGCCAGGATCTTGATGATCGCCGAGCCCACGATGGCGCCGTCGGACTTGGCGGCCATGTTCGCGGCCTGCTCGGGAGTCGAGATGCCAAAGCCCACGGCGCACGGCACGTCGGTGGCCTCGCGCACGAGCTCGACCATGGCGGCGATGTCGGTCGTGATCTCGGAGCGCACGCCCGTGACGCCCAGCGAGCTCACGCAGTAGACGAAGCCGGCCGCGTCGCTCGCGATGGCGCGGATGCGCTCGTGCGAGGTCGGCGCGATGAGCGAGACGAGCTCCAAGCCCTCGGCCGCCAGGGGCTCGGCGAACTCGGGCTTCTCCTCGTGCGGCACGTCGGGCAGGATCACGCCGTCGATGCCAGCCTTGGCGGCGTTGGCGGCAAAGCGCTCGAGCCCGTAGGAGAAGAGCACGTTGGAGTAGGTCATGAAGACCATCGGCAGCTCTACGCCGCGCTCGCGCAGGCGCGCGACCAGCGCGAACACGTCGTCGGTAGTCACGTTGTTGGAGAGCGCGCGGATGTTCGCCTCCTGGATGACCGGGCCCTCGGCCGTGGGGTCGGAGAACGGGATGCCGAGCTCGATCAGGTCGGCGCCGGCCTCGGCCATGGCGACCACGGCCTCCTCGGTGACGTCGAGCGTGGGGTCGCCGCAGGTGATGAACGGGATGAAGGCCTTCTTGCGCGAGCCGTCGGCGGCGGTGAAGGCGGATGCGATTCTACTCATGAAGGTCCTCTCCCCTGTAGCGGGCGATGGCCGCGACGTCCTTGTCGCCGCGTCCGGAAAGCGTGACGATGATCACCTGGTCGGGGCTCATGGTCGGCGCGAGCTTGATGGCGTGGGCCACGGCGTGCGCGCTCTCGATGGCGGGGATCACGCCCTCGGTGCGGCTCAGGTACTCGAAGGCGTCGACGGCCTCGTCGTCGGTGACGGGCACGTACTCGGCGCGGCCCTCGTCCTTGAGCCACGCATGCTCGGGGCCCACGCCCGGGTAGTCGAGGCCCGCGGAGATGCTGTACACGGGCGCGATCTGGCCGTATTCGTCCTGGCAGAAGTAGCTCTTCATGCCATGGAAGATGCCGAGGCTGCCCGTGGCCATGGTGGCCGCGGTCTCCCAGGTGTCGACGCCGCGGCCGGCTGCCTCGCAGCCGATGAGGCGCACGCCCTCGTCGCCGATGAAATGGTAGAAGCTGCCGATGGCGTTGGAGCCGCCGCCCACGCAGGCGAGCACGGCGTCGGGGAGCTTGCCCTCGACCTCGAGGATCTGCGCGCGGGCCTCACGAGAGATGACGGCCTGGAAGTCGCGGACGATCGTGGGGAACGGGTGCGGGCCCATGACGGAGCCCAGGCAGTAGTGCGTGTCGTCGATGCGGTTGGTCCACTCGCGGAAGGTCTCGGAGACGGCGTCCTTGAGCGTGCCCGTACCTGCGGAGACGCCCACGACCTCGCTACCCAGAAGGCGCATGCGATAGACGTTCAGCGCCTGGCGCTCCATATCCTCGGTGCCCATGTACACGCGGCACTCCATGCCAAGCAGCGCGGCCGCGGTGGCGGTGGCCACGCCGTGCTGGCCGGCGCCTGTCTCGGCGATAAGGCGGGTCTTGCCCATCTTTTTGGCGAGCAGCGCCTGGCCGAGCACGTTGTTGATCTTGTGCGCGCCTGTGTGGTTCAGGTCCTCGCGCTTGAGGTAGATCTTGGCGCCGCCGAGGTCGGCCGTCATGTTGGCGGCGTAGTAGAGCAGGCTCGGACGGCCGGCGTAGTTGTTGAGCAGGTCGGTGAGCTCGGCGTTGAACTCGGGGTCGTCCTTGTAGCGGTCGTAGGCGGCCTCGAGCTCGATGACCGCGTTCATCAGCGTCTCGGGGATGTACTGCCCCCCGTGGATGCCGAAGCGCCCGCGGGAGTTGGGCGAGTTGCTCATGTGCGTTACTCCTTTCTGGCGGCGCCCGCGCCGACGGTGGCCTTGGTGGCCGCGCGCACGGCGTGCACCGCGTCGATCATTTTCTGGGGGTCCTTGGCGGGGCCGCACGAGCCGGCAGACTCGATGCCGGAGCTCATGTCCACGGCGAAGGGCCGCGTGGCCGCGATGGCCTCGGCGACGTTCGCCGGGGTGAGGCCGCCCGCAAGGATGAAGGGGCGCGCGGGCCGCGTGGGCGCGCCCACGGCGAGGAGCGACCAGTCGAAGGCCTCCCCCGTGCCCTGGCCGTTGTCCAAGAGGACGAGGTCGGCCGGGCTCTCCTCGGCGGCGGCGAGATCGGCACAGCTCCGCACCTTGAAGGCCTGGATGACCTGGGCTTTGCTGCCGAGCCGATCCTTGAGCGTCTCCACGTAGGCCGCGCTCTCGTGGCCGTGGAGCTGGACCGCGTCGATAGCGCCGGCGTTCACCAGCCGCTCGATCGCCGCGGGGTCGGCGTCCACGAAGACGCCCACGCGGGTGATGTCCGAACCTGCCAGGCGACTGCCGAGCTCGGCCGCGCGCTCAAAGCTCACCGAGCGATGCGAGCGCGGGAAGTCGACGACGAAGCCGCAGTAGTCGGGCGCAGCCGCGATGACCGCGTCCACGTCTTCGTCGCGCCAGAGGCCGCAGAGCTTGACGCGAGTCGCGGGGGCGGAGACGGGGGCGGCAATCGACGCGGGGGCAGCCGCGGCGCCATCAGCAGCGGGAACAGCGCCGGCAGAAGCAGAGCCGGCAGGCTCGACGGTAACCGGCGCGGAACCGGCCTCACCCGCAGCGCCGGCGGCCGCGAGCACGTCGTCGTCCGTCGCGCTCTCCCCCGCTGCCATGCATCCGCGCAGGTCATCGAGCATGGCGCGCTTGTCGACCGCGCGCATGAGCGTCTCGCCGATGAGCACCGCGTCGACCCCGGCCTCCTCGAGCCGGGCCACGTCGGCGCGCGTCTCCACGCCCGACTCCGACACGAAGACGCGCTCGGGGCCCACCATCGGCCGCAGGTCGATGCTCCGGCCGAAGTCCACCTTAAAGGTGCGCAGGTCGCGGTTGTTCACGCCCACCACGCGGGCGCCGGCCGCGATGGCGCGCGGCACCTCCTCGGGCTCGTAGGCCTCCACGAGCGCCGAGATACCCAGCTCGTGCGCGAGCGCCACGTAGCGCTCGAGCTGCTCGTCGGTGAGGATGCTGCAGATGAGCAGCACCGCCGAGGCCCCGATGGCGCGCGCCTGGTAGACCATGTACTCGTCGACCACGAAGTCCTTGCGCAGCACCGGGATGCCCACCGCGCCGGCAATCGCCGTAAGGTACGCATCCGCGCCCTTGAACCAGAACGGCTCGGTAAGGCAGCTCACGGCCGCAGCACCCGCGGCCTCGTAGTCGCGCGCGATCGCCACCGGGTCGAATTTCTCGCTGATCATTCCCTTAGAAGGAGAGGCGCGCTTGACCTCGCAGATGAACGACATGCCATCCGCACGCAAGGCGCGCTCAAACGGGAAGGCGAACCGCCCGTCCGGCGCGGCGGCAAGCTCGGCCGCGGCGGCCGCGCGGGCGCGCTCGGCCATCTCCTCAAGCGGCACGGCCGCCTTCTCGGCCGCCACGCGCTCGCGGGTGCGGGCCGCAATCTTCTCGAGCACATTGCCCGAACGGGGGTCCTCAACAGGCATTACTCGTTGCTCTCTTTGACGAAGGCGGCAAGGGTCGCGGCGGCGGCACCGGAATCCACGGCCTCGGCGGCGCGCTCGATGCCCGCGGCGATGGACTCAACGGCGCCCGCGGCATAGAGGGCGGCGCCCGCGTTCAGCAGGGCCGCGTCGCGCTTGGGGCCGCGCTCCTCGCCCGCGAGGATGGCGCGCACGGTGGCCGCGTTCTCCTCGGGCTCACCGCCCACGAGGTCAGCCTTCTCGCAACGCGCAAGGCCAAAGTCCTCGGGCTTGATCACGTAGGTGCGGGTCTCGCCGTCCGCGAGCTCGCAGACCGCGGTCTCGGCCGAGAGGCTGATCTCGTCCATGCGGTCGCGGCCGAACACCACGAGCGCGCGCTTGACGCCCAGCTTGGCGAGCACGTGCGCCACGGGCTCCACCAGGTACTCGTCGTACACGCCGAGCAGGAAGTACTCGGGGCAGGCGGGGTTGGTGAGCGGCCCCAGGATGTTGAACACGGTGCGGA
>CAVDTO010000068.1:0-8943 GCA_963611895.1 bacterium | reverse complement strand
GCCCATGCCCTCGTAATCGACCGGGCGCGCGTAGGCGAGGTCCTCGTCCTCAACGAAGGCAGGCGCATCCTGAACGGGAGCCTCGACCGGCTGAGCAAAAGCATCGCTCTCGGCCACACCATAATCATTGGTGTCGAAGTTATTGCCCGCAGCGTCGTTGGCAAACTCCTCGACAGGCTCCACGAGCACGGCATGCTCCGCGGCAGCAGGAACGACCTCGCTCGCCGGAGCAGAAGGCGAAGCGGGCTCAGCAACCTCAGCGGGCGCGACATTCTCAACGACCGGAGCCTGAACAGGCTCCGGCGCGGAAGCGACTTCGGGAGTCGGCGCAGAAATCGGCTCAGCCGCACGGGCAAACTCCGTGCACTCAGCGGTCGCGGGTGTTTCGGAAACAGCGGGGACCACGGGGCTCACGGGAGCGGCCTGCACGGGCGGGACCTCGGGCACCGCGTTCCGCACGGCCACGCGCGTAGCGTCGGCAACGGTCGTACCGGCTGCCTCGGCCGCATCGGCGGCAATTGCCGCCCCAGCAACAAGCGTCTCCTGAACGGCGGGGACCGCATCGAACACAGAGGTCTTGGACGCGGGAGTCTGCTCAAGCTCAGCGGCGCGAACGGCCGGTGCGGACGCGTTCGTCACGGACTCGGAAGCATGTGCAGCCAGCGCGGGAGTCTCAACAACCGGAGCGGCCTTCTTGGCCGGGCGCTCGGGCATAGAGTCGGCCGCGTACTCAACAACGCAGTCGGCCGGGAGCATACCGAGGGACTTCACAACGTCGCTGCCGTAGCGGATAGCGCCCGCGGCGTTGCGCAGCGGAACCTGCTCGGGCTCGGCGGAAGCCTCCTCCTCGGGCTCGACGGGGGCAACGATATCCAAACCGGCAAACGGATCGGCAGCAACCTCGGCCGCAGGCTCGGCACCGTCGGCCACGGGCGCGACCACAGACTGCTCCTCAAAGGCATCGAAGCCGTCGCCGACAGGAGCATCCTCGCCCTCCGCGAACTTGCCGCCAGAGGGAATGTGCTCGTGCAGCCACTCGGCAGCACCGCCAGCGCGCTTCTCGCGGTTCTTGAGAGAGCCGAAGAGCGAAGACACGGTCGACGCCGCATTCGAAAGCGCAGCCTGGGCAGACGAGAGCCCACCCGCGAGCTCGGCCTTGAAGTCGCCCTCGGCAGCAGGGGCAGCACCGTAGTCGGCGAACTCAACATCGTCGGCAGCAGGAACAGAAGCATCGGCGTCCTCAACGGCTTCAACCTCACCGGCCACGCCAGCCGCAGCGGCTACACCGGCAGCAGCGGCCTCGCCATAAGCAGCATCGCCAACCGTCGGCTCGTCATCAGCCTCAGAACCGGCCGCAACCTCGGGCTGCTCGAGCGCGCCGCCCTCGGCGCCACCCTCAACATAGTCGTCGTCATACCCATATGCAGAGTCGGCGGCAGCAGCTGCGGCAGCCGCGGCGGCAGCTGCCTCCTCGGCGCGGCGCCTCTCCTCGGCAAAATAAGTCTCAAAGGGAAGATCGTTCGGGAACTCCTCACCCTTGGCATACGGAGCCACGGCATCCATGACGCCGAGCATGGCCGCAACCGAGGACTTGTTGCGCACGGCGCCCGAGGCAACCGGCATGAAGTGGCGCTGCGCGATATACGCGACAGCGAGCGCGAGCGGAACCAGCGACGCAAAGATGGCAATCAGCCACAGGACGACCGAAAGCGCCCCGGGCAGCGGGAACAAACGAAGAATGGCTACGACGCCGGGGATAACCATGCACGCCGGCGCGAACTTGACGAGATACTCGCGATACGGGGCCACGGGCTCCTTGGAAAGCGGGTCGATGTGGGGCGCGTCGTAATGGGCGACGACCACGACGGGGCGGTTGCGCGGCGAGGCCAGCGGACCCTCGGCCTTGTGGTACGCGATGACGTTCTGCGAATAGCCCGCCGGACCGATCTTGGTGAGCGTGGAATACCCAAAGCGGTCGAGAACATAGAGAACCGCGGCCGCGAGGGCGAGCAGAAAACCGATCACGCCGAGTGCGCCGCCGATACCCATGAACACGGCACCCAAAAACGCCATGATTCCCATGACGGAAAGGCCGAATTTCTTGCTCGGCCTCGCACGGAACTCCTGCACCTCGGGCTCAAAGCCGTGGCTGCCGAAAATCCTCGCCAGCTCGTCGGCGGCAAGACGCTCCTCGTCGGTGCATGCCGCTCCCGCAACATGGTCCTGCAGGAGGTGGTTGATATATTTCTGGGTGTTCGCCATGTGCGCTCCACATCCAATAAATCGATGAAGGGAGATACCGCGCCCACGGTAGCTCCGTATATAGTCGAAAGTATACCCTTAAGCTCTCATGCTCGCCCGTACAGCCCGTGGGCGCCGGGCAGAAGGTCGGCGAATATACCCCTCCTCTTCACATCGGATTAAAATAGGGCGCGCAACTTACGCACGAACGAACGCCGAGGAGCGCCGTATGGGCAGGTCAACGGGCACATCAAAAACTGCGGAGCTCGACGCCGCACCAAAGAAGGTAAACGAGGGGGCCTTGCGGCACCTGAACCTCCTGTTCGTGCTCAACTCGCTGAACACGCCGCTCACCACCAGCCAGATTATCGGCGACAGCGACCTCGGCTACGGCTCCAAGAACCCGGATTCCGACAAACGAAAGTTCAAACGCGACCGCGACGAGCTCGCAAAGATGGGCATCGTCATCCGCGACGTGCGCGGCGGCGAGTCCTCGAACAACGAGGACGGTCTGTGGATCATCGACCGCGAGAATACGTTCGCAGACGGCGCCTTCTTGAGCACTGACGAGGCGGAGGCCCTGTTGCGACTCGTGAACCTCGAGCTCAGAATCCCAAAGTCGCCGCTGCTCACCCCCTGCCGGCGCATCCGTTCCAAGCTCTGCGAGCTGACCGGGCTTAGCGAGGACGAGACGGAAACGCCGCAGCCCACGGCCACAGAAGAAGCCATTTGGACGGCCTTCTCGCTCCAGCGGAGTCTGCACATCGTCTACCGCAACTACCGCGGCGAGGAGCGGGAACGGACCTGCTGTATCTACGGCATTCTCATCAACGACGGCGTCGGCTACTTTGTCGCGCTCGACGTGGAAACCCAGGCCGTCAAGACTTTCCGCATCGACCGCGTGGCCGCATGCAAAAAGCTCGGGAGTGCCTACGAGATTCCCGCGGATTTCCGCGTGGACAGCTACACCTTCTTGCCGTTCGACTTCGAAGACGGCAACAAGACCGCGCTCACGATCTCGATCGCGGGCGATATCCCCGAGACCGAGATCGAGCACCTCACCCTTAATAAAGGAATGCTCGAGCGCACGACGGAGAACGGCGGTGAATGGCTCTGGACCGTCGAGACGGCCGATATCCCCGGTGCGGCGCGCTTTGCACTCGGATGCTCGCAGATCCATATGACCCCGCGCAGCCCGCAAGCGCTTGTCGATGCGTGGAATGCCGAGATAGATAAGGCGGTTCTGGCCCATGCGAACTAAAAAGCTCACCCAAGAAGACCGCGTTAGGCTCGCCATCGAACTGCTCGAACAGCTAAGCGCTGCAGGAGAAGACGGCATTGAAGCCGCGCGATTCATGACCGGCAACGGCTTGCAGGCGTCGGAGCTCGAAGAGATTTTCGACCTGATCCGCTTTCTTGCGCATCGCGAGAGCGGGAGCCGCGTTGACGTTGAGAACCTGGCGGGGCGGATCGCCCTCAAAGGCGAAAGCGGGCGCATGCTGCCGCTCCGCTTGAGCGTGAGCGAGGGCATGGTGCTCAGGCAGCTGCTTAACGAGGCCGACCTGAGTGACGAGGCACGCGGTCGCCTTGAGGACGCGCTCGTGCGCCGCGGAACGGACGCTGGCCCGCTCGCCTCGGTTGCGAGCACGTCGCACTATGGCCCCTACCTGCACGAACTTGCGGCCTTCATCGAGGACGGCGTACGCATCAGGCTCGGCTACCGCTCGAGCGGCGACACCGTGGCCTGCACGCGAACCGTCGATCCCCTGCGCATGGAAATCGACGGCGGTTACACCTACCTCGTGGGCTGGGATACCGAAAAAGAGGGATACCGTCACTATCGACTCGACCGCATCACCTCGATAGAGGACACCCAGCAGTCGGTAGAAAAGCACGCGAGCGAGGTTGATATGCGCTCCGACCTGCTCGACCAGGGCAGAATCGTTCGCCTTTCCATGCCCAAGAACTTCGCCGAAAGCCTGGGCTGGCTCGGTATCGTCAGCTGCAAGGATGATCCTCAAAGAGAAGGGCGGTCGGTTGTTACGGTGGCCGTCACGTCCGAGACCTGGCTTTTTGGAAAGGTTCTCGCGAGCGGAGGGGCCATGCTGATCCTCGACGACGCCGAGCTCCGCGAGCGGTTCTGCAACTTCGCCCGAGCGCTCAAGCTGTAGCCGCACACACGTGCCGCAATGCAGGCTAACGTCTCGGGCCGCACGACGAGGCACCACCTCGGCAACCTGCGTTGCCTTCACATTCCACAATCGAATCAACCGCCGGTGATGCAGCTGCGTTGTCGGCGGATTCAAACCGTTGATCCCAAATCGCCGGACAGAATCGAATACTCACCAATAAACTCCCCGTCATGAACGGCGAGCCTTAACAGAAATGGGGCCTCGCGTCACCGCGAAGCCCCATCCAAACATCGAGCAATTCAATCTCAACAACCAGCAAGCATCATCGCTTTACCGATTGTTTTACAACTCTCTACCTGCCCTTATGCTCATGCGATTTGCGCCAAAGCTCCAGGTACTCGCCCACTCGGTCGGTTTCTATCACCTGATACGACGAAGTCGGCAGCGACTTGAGGAACTTCTTGCCGTAGCCCTTGCTCACCAGGCGCGAGTCGGCCATGACGAGCACGCCGCAGTCGGTTGAGGAACGGATCAGACGCCCCGCCGCCTGTTTGACCGCGAGCACGGCCTCGGGCAGCGCATAGCGCGCCCAAGCGCGGTCTTCACGCAGGTTGCGTTCGCACGAAACGGGATCGGTCGGGCTCGAGAACGGCAGTTTGGGAATGACGACGCAGCGCAGCGTGTCGCCCGAGGCATCGAACCCTTCCCAAAAAGCGCGCAACGCGAAGAGCGAAAGCGACTCGTCGTGTATGAACCGGTCGCGCAGGCGCTTTGCCGAGGAATTCCTCCGTTGACAGTCGAGCTCAAGGCCCACGCGCGCGAGCTGGGGAGCCACACGATCGTGCAGGTCCTCCATGTCACGACGGTTGGTAAAGAGCGTGAGCACCGAGCCACCCATCGCAATATGCACGTCTACCAGCATCTTTTCGAGCGAATCGAGGTATGCATCGCGATTACGGGGGTCGGGGATATCGCCCGCCACCACCACGGCCATGTTCGAATCGAAGTCGTAACTCGAATCGAGATGCAGCGCCTGCGACCGCGCGCGATCGATGCGGTCGAGGCCAACGGAGTGGTTGAAGTGGTCGAAGTTCTCGGCAACCGCCATCGTCGCCGAGGCAAAGATCGCCGTCTTGACCTCGGGTAGCCAGGTGTCGGCCAGGGCCTCGCCGATGTCGAGCCGCTCGGCGGTGAGGCTCTCGCCACCCGCCTTGAGGCGCCGGTTGACCTGCAAGGAGTACACATAGCGCTCGTCTGTGCCATCGTGGATGAGCTGAAGGTTCTCGCGCATCTCGTGCAGCTTGCGCGAGAGGTCGACGAGGTCGGCCGCGGCCTCCGGCTGCTCCTGCGATAGGGTGTCAGTAAATCCAGATAGCGCCTTATCCGCCAGCTCAAGCACGCTGAGCGTCTCGGACGCCACAGCTTCCAGCGCGTGCCAGCCGTCCGACTCGCGCACGTCGGGCCCGATCCACACGCTCACCGAGTCGTAACCGCTCTTTACGCCCTTGGCAAAATCGCGCACGGCGTCGAAGAGTTCCGCCATGGCCGCGCTCGCCTTCTGCGTATTGGCAGTCGCCTTGGCGGCAAGTTTTGTACACAGGCCGCTCTCGTCGTGCGTGGGGATGCGCCTCAGGGCCGCGGCAAGGGCTCCGCCCCGGTCGCTGCCGAGCCGCTCAAATATCAGGCGCGACTCGTCGGCCGAGACCGTGAGCGCCCACTGGCGACGCGCCTCAGCCTCGATCGAATGGGCCTCGTCCACGACCCAGTGCCTGATGGGAGGCAGGATCTTGCCGTCGGCGGCAACGTTCCTAAAGAGCAGCGAATGGTTGGTGACCACGATGTCCGCACCCGCCGCACGACGGCGCGCGCCGTGCACGAGGCACTTATCGGGGAAGAACGGGCACAGCCTGCGCGCACACTCGCGCGACGATGTCGTGAGGTCAGGGCGATGCACGCTCCTCCAGCGAATCCCAAGCGAATCGAGGTCGCCGTCGGCCATCTGGCACACGTACGCGTAGATGACCGCAATAGCGGTGAGCGTGTCGGCGGGGTCGCGATTGGTCTTGATCTCGCCCGTGGAACGGCTCATGCGCTCAAGTTTGCGCAGGCAGGGATAGTGGTCATAGCCCTTGAGCGCGCAATACGAGAGACCGCCGTCGAGCTCTTCGGCGAGCTTGGGCAGCTCATGGAACATGAGCTGGTCGGCCAGGTTGTTCGACTTGGTGGCGATGCCCATGGTCACGTTGTTGCGCTTGGCTGCCTCGGCAAACGGCACGAGATAGGCCATCGACTTGCCCACGCCCGTGCCGGCCTCGATCACGCGATGCGTTCCCGTCTCGACCGCCTCGCGCACCTCGAGCGCCATCGCGATCTGCTCCTCGCGCGGCTCGTAACTCGGATACATCCTGTTCACGAGCCCACCGGGGGCAAAGTCCTCCTCGATCTCGCTCGAGCTCGGCATGCGCATGAACGGCAGCTCGTCGGCATCCACGCGCTCGGGAGCGCGCTCGGCCGAGAGCACGGCGGTGCGGGCCTCGGAAAGCGAGAAGAGCGCGTCGGGGTTATTGCTCGCCAAATACGAGAAGATCGGACGGTACGACCAGGGCACATCGGGGTGCATGTCGGCCAGGCGGCGGCAAAGACCCGCAGGCAGATCGCCCAGGGCCGTGAGCAGCACGCGCCAGACCCCGGCAAGCGCCGCAACGTCATCGCAAGCGCGGTGCGAGACCGCCGCGCAGCCAAAGAGTTCCGCCATGAAGGCAAGTTTGTGCGAGGCGAGGCAGGGCAGGGCCACGCGCGAGAGCGCCAGCGAGTCGATCCAGATATCGCTCACCTGGACGCCGCCCTTGACGGCCTCGATAAACGAACGGTCGAAGGCCGCGTTGTGCGCGATCACCGGGCAGCCGCCCACGAACTCCGTGAGCGCGGCCACGGCCTCGACGGCACTCGGCGCGCCCGCAACATCTGCATTGGTGATGCTCGTGAGCTTGGTGATCTCTGTTGGGATGAGCGTGCTCGGGTGCACGAACGTGTCGAACGTGTCGACGATCTCGCGCCCGCGAAGGCGCGCGGCCGAGATCTCGATCAGCTCGCATTCCTGCACCGAAAGGCCCGTGGTCTCGGTGTCGAGCACGATCACATCGTCCTCGATCAGGCCGAATTGCGTTGTTTGAGCGCGCTCGGCAAGCGTTGCATACTTGTCGAGAACGAACCTTGGGGTGCCGGGGACGACCGCCTCCTGCATTAGCATGCCTTCTCCGCCCTATTGAGTGCCATCTGAACGAGCCCGTGACAAACCTCGGCAAACGTCATATCGGTATGACGCACCTCGTCGGGGAACAGCGAGGTCGCGGTCATGCCGGGAATGGTATTGGTCTCAAGGATCACCGGCCCGCGCGACGTGACGATGAAGTCGCTGCGCGAGATACCAAAGCAGCCGAGTGCCTTATGCGCGCGGACGGCGAGCTTTTGAGCGGCCTGGTAGTCGGCCTCATCGATCCGTGCCGGGATCCGATGGATGTCCGTGGGGTCAACGTACTTGACCGCAAGGTCGTAGAACTCGCTCTCCGCGGGCTTGCAGATCTCGACGACGGGCAGCGCCTGAGGGTCGTCCTCGCCATAGACGCCCACAGTGATCTCCGTGCCCTCAAGGCACTCCTCAACAAGGGCCTCGTTGTCGTATTCAAAGGCTTTCTCGAGCGCTGCAGGGAGCTCCGTCGGGTCCTTGACCAGCGAAACCCCGTAGCTCGAGCCGTTGAGCGCGGGCTTGACGAACATCTTGGGGCCCACGATCTCGACCACGCGGTCGACGTCCACAGCGGCGCCCTTTTTGACGGGGAGTCCCTTGGCCGTCGGAATTTCCGACTGAATGTAGAGGAGCTTTGCCACGTTCTTGTCCGAACCATAGGCGCTTGCCATCACGTCGGAGCCCGTGTAGGGGATGCCGAGGTACTCGAGAATGCTCTGGATCTGGCCGTCCTCGCCGCCGGCTCCGTGCAGGGCAACGAAGGCGACATCGGGCTTAGCGGCAGAGAGCTTTACGATGAACCCGTCTTCCGCCGGATCGAGGATATCGACCCGACCATAACCCGCCTCTTTGAGTGCAGCGGCAGCATTCTCACCCGATTTAAACGAGATCTCGCGTTCCGAGGAAGAACCCCCGGCCAGCACCGCGACGTGCATGTTCTCTGGGCTTTTCCTTGGCATGAGATCGCTCCCTTCGCCCAAAATGGTCAACTTGGTACAGTATTGTAAGGTTTACCAGCACACATTTACACGAAAGGCGACGCATGGCTCGCTCTAAGCACGCATCGGATATCCGCGACCTGTCCCAGCAGGACATTCGCGAACTTGTGGCAGAACTGGGCCAGCCGGCCTTTCGCGCCAAGCAGCTCATCGAATGGGTTTTTGAGAAGAACGTCTGCTCGTTCGACGATATGACCAACCTCCCCAAGGCGTTTAGGGAGCAGCTCAAGGCCGAGTTCGCGTTTGGCACGCCCGTTGAGGTTCAAAAGCAGGTTTCCAAGGACGGAAGCCGCAAGTACCTGCTGCAATACACCGACGGCGTGAC
>CAVDTO010000067.1:0-8974 GCA_963611895.1 bacterium | reverse complement strand
GCCATGGGCGCCATGGGGTCGGATGCCACCATCGAGGCCGCCGACGTGGTGCTCATGGACGACAAGCCCTCCAACATCGCCCGCGCCATCAAGATCGCGCGCAAGACCATGGGCATCGTCTGGCAGAACATCGTCTTCGCGCTCGGCGTAAAGCTGCTCATCCTGGTGTTGGCGGCACTCGGCATCGCCAACATGTGGCTCGCCGTCTTCGGCGACGTGGGTGTGGCCATCATCGCCATCCTCAACGCCATGCGCGCCATGAACGTGGAAGGCGCCAAGTAGCGGAGCAGTGAGCGGAAAGCGCATCGATCCACGCGCGATAACGACCCGAGGGGCGGCACCGGCTTTCAGGCTGGCGCCGCCCCTCGTCGTCTAGCCGGCCGCGTTCACGTCCTACACGGCCGCGTTATCGGCGTCCACGCACCAGCGTCACCGACCAAGCACTTTGCAGCCATGCGCCCATGCCCGCATCACGACAAGCAAAAGGGACGCCGGATCAAACCGACGCCCCGTATTAAAAGGCATATTGCAGACATTCAGAACGCCGGGCACCGCGTGCACCTGCCCCGCCGAACGGCCTCGGCGTGCCGGCTTCCAGAACGCGTCAGGCTCTACTCCCCCGCGCGGCCGAGGTCGTAGGGCGTGGTCTGGTACACGTAGTAGTTAAGCCAGTTGGTGTAGAGCAGCTGCGCCTGCGAGCGCCACACGTTGAGCGGCTTGGCGGCGGGGTCGTCGTTCGGAAAATAATGCGCCGGGACCTCGGGGTCGATGCCGCGCTCCACGTCGCGCTCGTACTCGAGCTTGAGCGTGTCGCGGTCATACTCGGGGTGACCGAACACGAAGAACCGACGGCTGTCGAGCGACTTGACGATGTAGAGGCCCACCTCGTCGGAGATAGCGACCGTCTCGAGCGAGGGCTCGGCGTCGATATCCTCGGCGCGCACCTCGGTGTTGCGCGAGTGCACGGCATAGAACCGGTCGTCGAACCCGCGCACGAGCGGGCTCTTGGGCTTGATGAGCCGATGCTCGAACACGCCCGACGCCTTGGCGGGGAGCGCATGCTTCTGGATGCCGTAGTGATGGTAGAGCCCAGCCTGCGCACCCCAGCAGATGTGCAGCGTGGAGTGCACGTGGGTGCTCGACCAGTCCATGATCTGGCAGAGCTCGGGCCAGTAGTCGACCTCCTCGAACGGCATCTGCTCAACCGGCGCGCCGGTGATGATGAGCCCGTCGTAGTGCAGGTCGCGGATGTCGTCGAACGTGCGATAGAAGGTCTCGAGGTGCCCGGCCGAAACATGGCTCGCGTCGTGACTCGCGGTGCGGAGCAGGTCGACCTCCACCTGCAGCGGCGTGTTGGAGAGCTTGCGCATGATCTGCGTCTCGGTGGCGATCTTGGTGGGCATGAGGTTCAAGATGCACACGCGCAAGGGACGGATGTCCTGGTGTAGCGCGCGGTACTCGGTCATGACGAATATGTTCTCGCTCTCGAGCTCCGCGGTGGCGGGGAGGGCGTCGGGGATGCGGATGGGCATGCGTGTGGCTCCGTTCTGTGCAGAGGTTCCATGGTTGCACGCGCCCCAAAGCACGTCAAGCGCAGGTAGGCGGCGCGCGCACGGGCGGCGGACCGGCGGAAAGCAAGAGGACGATGGGTGGGCGATAGCGCAAGGCACGGCGGAGCCCCCCGGTCAGCAGGCGTCGCCGGACCCCGAGCGACACAGGCAAAGCGCCCGGCCCCGCAAAGGGCGCGGATGGCGCGACCGCCGGCGCCACACGCAAGATGCAGCGGCCAGCCGACGAGACCGGCGCGGCCGGGTTCAGCCTCGCCTACACCAGCCCGTAGTGCACGCAGGCGTTCCAGATGCCGTCGGAGTCCACGTCGTCGGTCACGTAGTCGGCGACCTCCTTGGCCTCGCCCCAGGCGTTGCCCATGGCGACGCTCGTTCCGCAGGCCTCGAACATCGAGAGATCGTTCTCGCCGTCGCCGAACGCGATGGTCTCCTCGGGCGCGATGCCAAACCGTTCGCACGTGGCGAGCACGCCCTCGCGCTTGCCGCCCGTCTTGGGGATGATGTCGCAGAACACGTCCGTCCAGCGCGTGGTGGCCACGGAGTTCATGCCGGCGATCACACGCGCGTCCCCCTCGGGAGGCACGAACGCGCAGAACTGGTAGACGGGGCGCTCGCGCACGGCCGCAAAGTCGCCCTCGTCGTAGAGGAGGTCCACCTTGGCCTCGATCTCGCGCACGCGCGCGCCGCGGTGGTTCACGAACGAGTCGCGCTCGAACATGGCGAGCGCATCGAACTTTCCGGCGAGCACCTGGTCGGCGATGAGCGCGGCGTCTGCCGTATCGATCGGGTTGCTCAGGTAGGTGCCCGCCTCGTCGAAACAGTACGAGCCCGAGAGCGTCACGTAGGCGTCAAAACCCTCCCGGAGCTCCTCCTGCACCTGGTAGATGGGCCGCCCGCTCGCGATCACGACCTTGATGCCCCGTTCGCGCATGGCGCGGATGGCCCGCCAGGCGCTCTCGGGCACGCGATGCGTCTTGAAGCTCACAAGCGTTCCGTCGATATCGAAAAATGCCGCCTTGATCATGGTTCTCCTTTGGTTGAGTGCGAGCGGGCGAAGCACGTTGTGGGTGCGCGGGACGGGCGTCGTTGGCGCGCGTCGCAGACGCACGGAGCGAATGGAGCCTCGGCGGTCAACGGCCGCGCGAGGACGGCTGGCCGCGCCCCGCAAGCGCCGTCTCAGCACCGCGGCCGCAAACCCCGGCCCGCCGCTCAGCCCGTCCGCGGCCCTCGCTAGCCCTCGAGCTTCTCGCTCGCCTCGAGCCAGGCCATCTCGAGCTCCTCGAGCGCGGCCCGGGCGTCGTCGATCTTCTTCTGCTGCTCGCCGAGCGCCTGGTAGTTGGTGGGGTCAACGTCGGCCATGGCGGCCTCGGCCTCCTCGGCGGCCGCGCGACGCACCTCCATCTTTCGCTCGAGCGAGGCCACCTCGCGCCGGAGCCTCTGACGCTCGGCGTTCGAGAGGCCCGAGGGCTGAGCGACGGCCGGCTTGGACGAGTCCGCGCCCGGGCCCGTCTTGTCGGCCGAGAGCGCCGCCTTGGTGTCGGCGGCACCCGCATCGTCGGCGCGGACGGCGCGCAGGTACTGGTCCACGCCGCCCGGCATATGCGTGAGGCACCCGTCGATGAGCGCGTACTGCTGGTCGCACACGCGCTCCATGAGGTAGCGGTCGTGCGTGACCAAGATCAGCGTGCCCGGCCAGCCGTCGAGCAAGTCCTCAACGATGGCGAGCATGTCGGTATCGAGGTCGTTGCCCGGCTCGTCGAGGATGAGCACGTTCGGCTCGTCGAGAATGGTGAGCAAGAGCGAGAGGCGGCGGCGCTGCCCGCCCGAGAGGTCGCCGATGCGGCTCCAGAGCTGCTGCGTGGTGAACCCGAGCCGCTCGCAGAGCTTCTCGGGGCTCGTCTCCTTGCCGTCGATCATGTAGAAGCGCTTGTAGCGCTTGAGCACGTCGCGGATGGGCTCGTCCCAGACCGGGCGCAGCTCGTCGAGCTGCTGGCTGAGCACGCCGAAGCGCACCGTCTGGCCGATCTTCACGCGGCCGCGCGTGGGCGCGATCTTACCCTGGATGACGTTGAGCAGCGTCGACTTGCCCGCACCGTTGGAACCGAGCAGGCCAAAGCGGTCCCCCGCGCCGATGAGCCAGGTGATGTCGTGGAGCACCTCGGTGCCGGGGGCCGCCGCCGGAGCCGCGGCCTCGACCACGTCGCCGCCTTCACCAGTCTCGCCCGCGCCCGCCGTCGGCGCGTACCCGGCGCTCACGTCGAGCACGTCGATCACCTGCTTGCCCAGGCGCGCCACGGCCAGGCGCTTGAGCTCCAGCTCGTCGCGCACCGGGGGCACGTCGGCGATGAGCTCGCGCGCGGCCTCAACGCGGAACTTGGGCTTGGTGCTGCGCGCCTGGGCGCCGCGGCTCAGCCACGCGAGCTCCTTGCGCGCCATGTTGCGGCGGCGCTCCTCGCTCGCGGCGGCCATGCGGTCGCGCTCCACGCGCTGCAGGATGTATGCGGAGTAGCCGCCCTCGAACGGGTCCACGCGGCCGTCGTGCACCTCCCACATGTTGAGGCACACCTCGTCGAGGAACCAGCGGTCGTGCGTCACCACCAAGAGCGCCCCGCTCCCCCGCTGCCAGCGGCTCTTGAGGTGGTCGGCCAGCCAGTTGATGGTGCGCATGTCCAGATGGTTGGTGGGCTCGTCGAGCATGAGCACGTCCCAGTCGCCGATGAGCAGGCGCGCAAGGTCCACGCGGCGGCGCTGACCGCCCGAGAGCTCGCCCACCAGGCCCTCCCAGGGCACGTCGGAGATGAGCCCGTTGATGATCTGGCGCACGCGCGGGCGCGCGGCCCACTCGTACTCGGGGGCGTCGCCCACCACGGCATGGTGCACGGTCTCGGTATCTGAGAGCGCGTCCGCCTGCCCCAAGACTCCCACGCGCACGTCGCGGCGGTGCGTCACGCGGCCGGCGTCGGGCTCGAGCGTGCCGGCGAGCACCGAGAGCAGCGTCGACTTGCCGTCGCCGTTCTTGCCCACGATGCCGATGCGGTCGCCCTCGGCCACGCCGAGCGTCACGCTATCGAAGATGTGCTTGGTCGGGAACTCGAGCGAGATCGAGTCGCACCCCAGAAGAATCGCCATGAACACGCTCCTTATCTGTGCAAACGCGGGTAATCGTAGCACGAAAGCGCCCCCGGCTCCCGATGGGGCCGAGGGCGCATATGAGGTGCCGTCCGGGCTGGATGGGGCCCGCCCGGAGGCCGTGCGGCCTGTTCCGGACTAGGAGAACATGCCGGTGAGGTAATCGTTCAGGCGCTTGTCCTTGGGGCGCTGGAAGATCTCGTTGGTCTCGTCGTATTCCACCATGTCGCCCATGTAGAAGAACGCGGTGCGGTTGGACACGCGGCTCGCCTGCTCCATGTTGTGGGTGACGATCACGATCGCGCGCCCGTCCACGATCGACGACATGAGGTCCTCGATGGCGAGAGTCGAGATCGGGTCGAGCGCCGAGCACGGCTCGTCGAAGAGGATCACGTCGGGCTTAAGCGCGAGCGTGCGCGCGATGCAGAGGCGCTGCTGCTGGCCGCCCGAAAGGGCGAAGGCGCTCTCGTCGAGCTTGTCCTTGACCTCGTCCCAGAGCGCGGCGCCTCGCAGCGACTCCTCCACCAGGCGGTCGAGCTCGGCCTTGTCGGTGAGGCCGTGGCGCTTGGGCGCGAACGTGATGTTCTCGCGGATGGACTTATGGAATGGGTTCGGCTGCTGGAACACCATGCCGATGGAGCGGCGGAGCTCGTAGAGGTTCTCCTGCCTGGTGTTGATGTTTCGGCCCTGGTAGTCGATCTCGCCGGTCACGCGGCAGCCGCGGATCTCGCGGTTCATGAGGTTGAGGCTGCGCAAGAAGGTCGACTTGCCGCAGCCCGAGGGGCCGATCAGCGCCGTGATCTCGCCCTTGCGGAACTCAAGCGAGGTGTCGTGCAGCGCGTGATGGTCGCCGTAATAGACGTTCACGTCCCTGGTGCTGAGCATGACCTCGTCGGAGACGGCCACGCCGGCAACGCGCTTGCCCTTCTCGCTCGCGCCTACGCTCGCGAGGAAGTCTTCGGTCTCGGTCATTCGGCGGTCATCCTCCTCGCAAGCGCCTTGCCCACAAAGCGGGCGGCGACGTTGAACAGCAGCACGCAGATCATCAGCAGGGCCGCGGTGCCCCACACGATCGCCTGCGCGTCGGGCGAACCCTCGCCGTAGATCTTGTAGATGTGCACGGCGAGCGACTCACCCGGGCGGAACACGTTCCACGCGCAGGTGGGACTCGCAAAGTTGAGGCTCAAGAAGTTGAGCCGCACGGGCGAGCTCATGCCGCTGGTAAAGAGCAGCGCCGCGGCCTCGCCGAACACGCGGCCGGCCGAGAGCACCACGCCGGTGACGATCGCGGGCATGGCGGCCGGAATCAGCACGTGGAGCGTGGCCTCCCAGCGCGTGAGGCCCATGGCCAGGCACGCGTCGCGCTGCGACTGCGGCACGTCCTCGAGCGCCTGCTGGATCACGCGCACCAAAATCGGGATGTTGAACATGGTGAGCGCGACGGCACCCGAGATGATCGAGTACTTCCAGCCGAAGTTCACCGAGAACACGAGGAAGCCGAACATGCCGACCACGATGGAGGGCAGCGACGAGAGCGTCTCGATGGCGGTGGAGGCGATGCTCGTGATGGGCCCGTCGGGCGCGTACTCCACGAGGAAGACCGCACCGCCCAGGCTGATGGGCACCGAGATGAGCAGCGTGATGAGCAGCAGGTAGAAGCTGTCGAACAGCTGGTAGGCCACGCCGCCCTGGGTGCCGTTGGCGCGCGAGGGCTCGGTGAGGAACCCGGCTTTGAAGAGCGTGCCCACTCCCTCCACCAAGATGCAGGCGATCATCGAGGCCACGATGAGCATGACGAGCCCTGCGATGAGGGCGAGCACGCCCGTGGCCACCTTGTCCTCGACCTCGGCGCGGTGCACGCGCGCGGCGTCGACCTTGATCTCTTTGCTAGCCACGGGACTTCGCCCCCTTATGACCGATCATGTGGATGATGAGGATGAAGATGAGCGACATGCCCATCAGCATGAGGCCGAGCGCCCAGAGCACGTCGCTCTGCACCGAGCCGTCGGCGTAGATCGCCATGGAGGTGGTGAGCGTCGTGGTGATGGTCGAGGCGCCCGTGAGGAGCGAGGTCGGCATGACCTCGATGCCGCCGATGACCATGCGCACGGCGAGGGTCTCGCCGAAGGCGCGCGTCATGCCGAGGATGACCGCGGTCATGAGCGAGGGCAGAGCGCTCCTGAGCACCACGTGCCAGATGGTCTGCCAGCGCGTGTAGCCGAGCGCGAGCGAGCCCTGGCGGTAGCTGTCGGGGACGGCGCGCAGCGCATCGACCGAGAGCGTGGTGATGGTCGGCAGGATCATGACGGCGAGCACGATGGCGCCCGGCAGGATGCCCAGGCCGGTGTTCACGTTGAAGATCGCTTTCATGGCAGAGACGATCACGTGAAAGCCGATGAGGCCGAACACGACCGACGGGATGCCCGTCAGAAGCTCGATGCAGGGCTGAAAGACCTTGGAACCGAACTTGGGGTCGATCTCGACCGCGAAGATCGCCGAGCCGATGGCGATCGGCAGCGCAAAGAGCGTGGAGAGGACCATGACCGAGAACGAGGTGACGATGAGCGGCAGGGCGCCCGTGGAGGGCATGCCGTCCTGTCTGAGGATCGCCAGGTCCCACTTGGTGCCGCAGAAGAACTCCGCGACGCTCACGCCGTCCGAGAGAAACGCGGAGAGGCCCTTGCCGGCCACCATGACGATCAGCGCCAACACGACGAGCGTCACGAGCACGACGCACGCGCCCGTGACACCGAGCCCCACGTTCTCCAGGTCGCGCTTAGGCAGCTGTTTTGCCATGACGCACCTTTCGATTGCAGAGAGGATGGATTACTTGGAAGAGACCTTGCCCGAGGCGTCCTTGGTGACCTTCATGCTCGAGACGGGAATGAAGCCCTGTTCCTCAACGAGCTTGCCCTGGACCTTCTTGGAGAGCATGAACTTGAGGAAGGCCTTGGTGGCGTCGTCGGCGTCCTTGGCGCAGTACATGTGCTCGGTCGCCCAGATCTTGAAGGAGTCGTCGCAGACGTTCTTGCTCGTGGGCTCCACGCCCTCGACCTTGACGGCGTTGAACTTGGAGTCGTCGAAGTGCGAGAAGTCGAGGTAGGAGATGGCGTTATCGGTGCTCGCGAGCTGGGTCTGCACGTCACCCGACTTGTCGAGCTCGGCGTCGCCCTTGAAGTCGTTGGCCTCGGAGCCGAAGACGGCCGCCTCGAAGGTGGCGCGGGTGCCGGAGCCGGCCTTGCGGTTGAGCACCACGATGGTGGCGTCGGCGCCGCCGACCTCCTTCCAGTTGGTGATCTGGCCCGAGAAGATGCCCTTGAGCTGCTCGAGCGAGAGGTCGTCGACCTTGACGTTCTTGGAGACCACGGGGCCCATGCCCACGACGGCGACCTCGTGGTCGACGAGCTTTGCGGCGTCGGACTCGTCGAGCTTGGTCTCGGCGAACACGTCGGAGTTGCCGATGGTCACGGTGCCGGAGGCCACGGCGGTGAGGCCGGTGCCCGAACCGTTGCCCGAGCCCGAGATGGTCACGTCGGGGTTCGCGTCCATGAACTTCTCGCCCGCGGCCTCGACGAGGGCCTGGAACGAGGAGGCGCCGTCGTAGGTGATCTCGCCGGAGACGCTGGAGCCCGCAGAGGAGCCCTCGGAGGAGCCGGAGCCGCCGCAACCGGTGAGGCCGAGGCCCGCCACGGCGGCGAAGCTGCCGGCGAGACCGAGGAACTGACGACGAGAGTAGGCGTGATTAGGCATGGTTCTCCTTCCAAGAACAACCGTTGTAAGCGCTTTCGGAACGCCCATTCGTTCCGTGCTGTTGGCACGATAGGGCGCGAAAGGGCGCGCCCTCGCCCCAAAACGCCAGCTATTACGGGTGTCTGACCATCCATTACCGAGGCCACGCGCGCACCTTACACGCGCCTGACAATCGAGGGCGCCTTGTAAGTAAGGGCCGTGCCCACGGGGCGTGCGGAACGGGCGGTCGCGCGGGCGCGGGTAGCCCATGCGAGAGAAGCCCGCCGCGCGAACACAGGCCAGCCAGCGACCACGTGCCCGTCATCGCCTCGCTCGCCCGCCGCAGCGTCCTGCCCCGCAACCGTCCCGCACCCCGCGCCCGCCCGCCGTTAAAACCCGGCCCCTCTGCGCAGCCGCGCGGCCGCGTGAACTATCATGGACGGCAACGCAACCGCTACCGCAGCGCCCGTCGAGCCCTCTGGGCCCCGCCCCGAGCGCCCAAGGAGTCCTATGTTCAACGCCCCCAAACCACCAAAGACGCCGCACGC
>CAVDTO010000066.1:0-9015 GCA_963611895.1 bacterium | reverse complement strand
ACGACGTCGTATCCACCCTCGAGCATGTGGCCTCCCTAAAAAACGATGCGCCGCCCGCGCGCCCATACCGGGCACATGCGAGCGGCGCCACATCATTCACGCGTCGATCTGCGCCCGTTGCGCTGGCCGCGCGTTCACGCCAAGCTGAGCCTACTCGATGCCCTGGCGCTCCAAGAAGTCGATGGCGAGCGGCAGCCACGCGCGCACGGCGGCGGCGCGCTCCTCGTTGCCCTCCACGGCCGTGTTGGCGTTCGCCACCGAAAGGCCGTGCCCGCCGCGATCGAACACGTGGATCTCGTTCACCACGCGTTCGCGGGCCATGGCCGAGGCGAAGTCGTAGAGCTGCGAGACCGGGCAGGTGCGGTCGTCGGAGGCCGCCCAGGCAAAGGTCGGCGGCATGTCGCGCGTCACATGCGTGGTCGGGCAGAAGTCCTCAAAGGCCTCCTCGGTGGCGTCGGCGCCGAGGAGCATGGCAAAGTACTCGTTCAAGAGGTCGCGCCCGGTCTTGCCGCCGGTCTTGGGCACGCGCAGGTCGATCCTCGGATCACGCAGCTGCTCGTCGCGCTTAATGCGCAGGTCGAGCAGGGGGTAGCCGAGCACCACGGCGTCCGGGCGGATCTCCTCGGGGCGCGCCTCGGCGAGCGTCATGAAGGGACCCTTCTTCCAGCGCGTGGCGAGCGTGGCGCACACGTGGGCGCCGGCCGAGAACCCCACGACGACGACCTTCTGCGGGTCGACGTGCCACTCCTCGGCGTTCGCGCGCACCGTGGCGATTATCTTGGCTAGGTCGGCCTCGGGGTTCGGGTACGACACGTTGCCCGTCTCGTTCGTCACGTAGTCGAGCGTAAAGGCCTGGTAGCCGCGGGCGAGGAACTCGAACGCCACCGGCTCCTGCTCGTGCGGGGCCACGTGCTGGAACGCCCCGCCGCCGACGACGATCGCCGCCGGGCGCTTGGGACGCGAGGTCTCGGGCATAAGGTCCGCCAGGTAGGCGGTATAGGTGGCCGGGCGCTCGGGAGTGGGCTCCTCGCCCCAAAGGGCGTGCTTCTCTACGATCATGGGTGCTCCTTTGCACGGGTTCGGTTCGTGTGTGTTCGTGCGCAGTTCAATGTAGCACGTGGGCAGCGGCACCGCTCCGTTGCTAGAATATTCGCGGAAACCAGCACCCTATTCGCATCGACACGAGGGAGTTACCTTGCAACGCACCAAGATCGCCCAGCTCTACCGCGAGTCCGAGACCCTCGGCGGCCAGAGCGTCACCGTGGCCGGCTGGACCAAGTCCGTCCGCGACATGAAGAACTTCGGCTTCGTGACCCTGAACGACGGCAGCTGCTTTGCCGACCTTCAGGTGGTCATGAACCGCGAGACCCTCGCCAACTACGACGAGATCAGCCACCTCTCCGGCTACGCGGCGCTGGTCTGCACCGGCACCCTCAAGCTCACGCCCGAGGCGCAGCAGCCCTTTGAGCTCACCGCCGAGACCATCACCGTGGAGGGCGCCTGCGCGGAGGGCTACCCGCTGCAGAAGAAGCGCGCCACCGTTGAGTTCCTGCGCACCCAGCAGCACCTGCGCCCGCGCACCAACCTCTTCCGCGCCGTCTTCCGCGTGCGCTCCACCGCCGCGGCGGCCATCCACGAGTTCTTCCAGGGGCAGGGCTTCCTCTACCTCAACACGCCCATCATCACCACGAGCGACTGCGAGGGCGCGGGCGAGATGTTCACCGTGACCACGCTCGACCCGGCCAACCCGCCGCGCGTGAGCGCCGAGGCCGCGGCCGCCAGCGACGGCAAGCTCACCGAGGGCGAGGTGGACTGGAGCCAGGACTTCTTTGGCAAGCACGCGAGCCTCACCGTCTCCGGCCAGCTCAACGCCGAGAACTTTGCCATGGCCTTTGGCGACGTCTACACCTTTGGCCCCACCTTCCGTGCCGAGAACTCCAACACCACGCGCCACGCCGCCGAGTTCTGGATGATGGAGCCCGAGATGGCCTTCGCCGACCTCAACGACTACATGGACAACGCCGAGGCCATGCTCAAGTACGTCATCCGTGCCGTGATGGAGCGCTGCCCGGGCGAGCTCAACATGCTCAACAAGTTCGTGGACAAGGGCCTGCTCGAGCGCCTTGAGCACGTGGCCAGCTCCGACTTTGCCCGCGTGAGCTACACCGAGGCCGTCGAGATTCTGGAGGCCGCCGTGGCCGCCGGCCACAAGTTCGAGTACCCCGTGAGCTGGGGCATCGACCTGCAGACCGAGCACGAGCGCTACCTCACCGAGGAGCACTTCAAGAAGCCGACCTTCGTCACCGACTACCCGGCCGAGATCAAGGCCTTCTACATGCGCGCCAACGACGACGGCAAGACCGTCGCCGCGGCCGACTGCCTCGTGCCCGGCATCGGCGAGATCATCGGCGGCTCCCAGCGCGAGGAGCGCCTCGACGTCCTCGAGCGCCGCATCGCCGAGCTCGGCATGAACCCCGATCAGTACAAGTACTACCTCGACCTGCGCCGTTACGGCTCCTGCAAGCACGCCGGCTACGGCATGGGCTTCGAGCGCCTCGTGATGTACCTCACCGGCGTCTCCAACATCCGCGACGTCATCCCCCACCCCCGCACCGTGGGCAACGCGGAGTTCTAGGCTCTTAGGCCGAGTCCCTGCAGCCTACGCCCTTTAATTACGGCGAAGATCTCCTCGTGTGTGCGGACTCACCCAAACCGGTGCGGCCGTTTCACTGCAACGCAACGTCTCCCATTCCCCGCAATCCACAGGCGGGAATGGGAGACGTTTTTTGTGAAGCCACGTGGCGGGAGAGACGCCTGCCGTTGATTTGCCTGCGGATCGCTACAGCGAGCAGCCCATGGAGGCCACAACGCGTTTAACTGGGAAACAAGATTTAACGCACCACCGCTAGCCGACAAAGTCAGTTTTAAAGTGCGAAACGCAAGGGGTGGCGCCGAATTGACGGCACCACCCCTTGCGCGCAGGCCCCATCGCAGCCGATCTACACCAGGCGCATGGCCTCCTGGACGGCGCCGACGAGGTTCGCGTCGTTTCCGAGCTCGGCCGCCTTGACCTTCGGCTCGGGCAGACCGCCGAAGGGCTTGAACGCCTCGAGCACGGCGGGCATCTCGGCGCGCAGCGCCGCTATGAGCTCATGGTGCCCGGAGATGCCGCCGGCGATGACGAACATCTCGGGGTCGATCACGCACTGCAGGTTGAGCAGCGTGGCGTCGAAGGCGCGCGCGTAGCGGTAAAGCCCGCGCAGCGCCGCCTCGTCGCCGGCTTCGACCCACTCGAAGATCTTGTGGCCGTCGAGCGAGTCGACGTCGGAGATACCTTTCTCGGCGGCGACCATATCGCGCAGGCCCATCCAGCCGCAGACAGTCGAGAAGAGGTCGCACCCCAGCTCAGCCCCCGGGCGGACGTCGTTGCGCAGGAAGCTGAACTCCCCGGCGAAGCAATGGGCACCTCTCAGCACGTGCCCGTCGATAACGATGCCGCCGCCGATCCCGGTACCGACCGCGAGCACGACGCCCGTCTTCACGCCGCGCAGGGCGCCCGCCGCGTACTCGCCGAGCGCGCAGCACTTGCCGTCGTTGTTCACCGCCACGGGCACGCCGAGCCGCTCGCGCAGCAGTCGCCCGAGCGGGCAGCCGTCCATGTAGCGCAGCGCACCTCCGCGGTGGATCGTCCCGTCGAGGTCGCCCTCGTAGATCCCGCCCGGCGCCGAGACGCCCACCGCCTCGATGCGCTCCAGGTACGGGGCCACGAGGTCGGTTAGGACCGCGACCAGCTCGTCGGCGGACTCGAACGCCGTCGGCAGGCTCCCGCGCGTGAGGATATGGAACTCCTCGTCGAGGATGGCCCACTTGACGGCGGTGCCGCCGATGTCGATGCCGAAGTACTCTTTCATGCGCTTCTCTCCTTAGATGCAGGCAGCCCGGGCGCGAACGGCCCGGGCAGCTCGCTAGAGCAGGTACTTGTGGATAAGGTACACCGGCGTGCAGCTCCAGGCGTGGCAGTAGCTGTTCACGATGGGCGAACCGTAAGGGCTGAAGTCCGGCCGGTCGGGGTCGAACGCCTCCCAGAAGGTGTCGGCGCCGAGGGCGATCATCTTGCCCCAGTAGCTCTTCATGAGCTCCGTGGCCTCATCGGGAAGGCCCGCCTCGAAGAGCGCCTCGACCACGTGGTGGTACATGTACGGCGTAGCGATGCCGTGCACCGGGAAGAGCTCGGAGCAGGTGCGCTCCATGAGGGCGCGGTTGCCCTCGTCGTTGAGCACGTGGGCGAGCACCATCCAGACCTGGCTCGCGATGTTGAGCTCGCCGCCGGTGGTCACGAAGAGCCCAGCCTCGGCGTCGAAGAGCTGCTCGCGGGCGTAGGCGACCATCTTGTCCAGGCGCGCGGCGTAGGCGTCGGCGTCCGCATCGCCCACAAGGCGCGCGAGGGCCACGAACTGTCGCAGCACGTAGATGGTCTCGGCCTGGCCGGAGGTGTCCTTGTTGAACTCGTTCGACCAGTCGACGAAGACCGGATAGTCGGCGCTCGTGTGGAGGCACCCCTCGTCGTCGACCATGTTGAGCGTCACGTCCATCTGCCGCTTGGCAACCGGGTAGAGCTCGCGAACGAGCTCCAGGTCGGGATGGGCGTTGTTCAGGTCATACAGCACGCTCGTAAAGAAGAGGCTGTACTCGAACAGGAACGTGTCGTCGGCCACCGGCTCTGGCTTCGTAAAGACGTTCGCGCTGATGCGCCCGTCCTCGGCTGTCATGCCCGCAAAGAGATAGAGGCAGCGCTTGACGAGCTCGACGTTGTCGAAGGTCGCGTAGTTGGCGAGCGCCTGCAGGCGCAGGTCGCCGAGCCAGAGGCGCCGGTCGCGCTTGGGGCCGTCCTCGAAGACCTCCTGCATGCAGTCGGCGAGCGTCTTGGCAGAGACGCGGTAGATGGACTCGAGCTCGGGGTCGCCGAGCTCCGGGAAGGCAAGCGCGCCCATGTCGACGGCGCTCTCGGCCATCACGCAGGGGTTCGAGAAGTGCGCCGCCCACTTGAGCGACGTGTCGACGGCCTCGATGCGCACGTAGCGGAAGCTGTAGCGGCGCGGCAGCTCCAGGCGCGCGGGAAGGACGTCGAGGTGGACGTACTCGTCCTGGATCCAGGACTTGCTCAGCCAGCCGTCGTAGTCGGCCGGGTCGGCGGCGAGCTCGGCGGGGATCTCGGCGAAGCTAAGCTTGAGGTAGAGCGGGGCGTCCATCGGCGAGCCCTTGGCCTCGATGTCCACCGAGAAGCTGCCCACGTAGTGGTCGCCGAAGTCGAGGATCAGGCTCTGGCCGCGCATGAGGCCGATCTGCGAGAGGTCCTCGATGGCGGTCTCGGCCGGGCGCGTGCCCCAGCCGTCCTGCTTGCCCGCGTCCTCGGCGAGCTCCACCACGGCCGACGGGGCCACGGGGGTCTTGTGGATTTCCGGGGTGTTCTCCTCGGCCTTGCGAAGAAGCGCCTCGTCGCGGTTGAAGGCGAGGTCGCGGTTGATCTGTACGAGTGGCATGGCGCGCCTCTTTCTAAGGGTTGATCGATTATGGATGGTAGGCCAAGCACCGCTCTGCTTGCGAGCGCTTGGCCGGAGGTGCAGGTGCGGGGCGGGAGTTCAAAGGGGAGGATGTCTCCCACCCCGCGGGATCGCCGTTGCGACGGGGATGCGGACGGGCCCCCTAGTCGACGTTCTTGATGAGGAGGATGAAGACCACGCCCACGAGAATGAGCGCGACGGCCACAGGGAAGGTGAGGAAGTACGAGCCGGTGTTCACGACGATCACGGAGGTGAGCACGGGGCCGAGGATCTGGCCGATGGTGTTGGCGATGTTCAGGATGCCGAGGTCCTTGCCGGCGTTCTCCTGGTCGGGCAGGACGTCGACGTTGAGCGCCTGGTCGACGGAGGAGTAGACGCCGTAGCCGAGGCCCGCGAACAGGGCGAAGAGGTACATGCTGAAGGAGCTCTTGAGCAACCACGGGGCCACGATGCCCACGCAGATCATGGCGCAGGCGACCACGATGATGGGCTTGCGGCGGCCGATCTTGTCGGAGATGGTGCCGGAGGTGAGCGACGCCACGAACGAGACGACCATGGTCACGACGGACATGGTGGCGAGCACGGTGCCGGCGTCAGTCACGCTAAGGCCGATGTACTTCTCGAGGATGTAGAGCTGGTAGCCGTTGATGCAGAAGTATCCGAAGATGAAGAGCAGGCGGCCGAAGAGCGCCAGGTAGAAGTCGCGGCAGTTCTTGGTGGGCGGGATGAACATGCGCAGCAGCGAGGAGAGCTGGAACTTCTCGGCCTCCTCACCGGGAGCGAGGGCGGCGGACTTCTCGGTCGGCCAGATGATCACCGTGAGGATGCCGGAGCAGACCCAGGCCGCGGTGCCGAAGAGGAAGCCGGGGACGGGGTTGGTGAGGAAGATGGAGCCGAGGATCGAGCCCACGGACTGGCCGATGGTCGCGCCAGCGCCGTAGAAGGCCGAGAGCGTGCCGCGCTTGTTGAGCGGGATGCGGTCGGAGAGCACCGCGATCGAGGGACCGAGCATGCAGTTGAGGCCGACCTGCAGCAGGCACCAGGAGCCGACGATCATGGGCAGGGTGACGGCAACCGACGTGCTGTAGTAGGCGGCCGCGCAGATGACGCCGCCCGCGACGATGAACGGGGTGCGCTTGCCGAAGCGGCTGCGGCAGTGGTCGGACAGGGCGCCGAACACGAGGTTGGAGACGAGCGCGAAGACCATGCCGAAGGAGTTCATGGCGGCCAGGATCTGCTCGCCCGTCATGCCGATGTCGAGGGTGTTGAAGCGCTCGGGGAGCAGGACGTTCGAGGCCATCGAGCCCGCGCCCATCCACATGATGCCGAAGATGATGAAGCCGACCATGAAGCGCCAGAGGGAAGACTTAGGCAGCGCTTCGCCGGTATCCGGAGCGATAACTGAGGGGTCGAGAGTTGTCTCTTGGCTCATTGTCTCAATCCTTTCGTGGTATCTACCTGTGGGTTTGATGGTTACAGCGCTGTAAGTCTTATCGACAAGAGGGATAGTAATTTGTGGTTACAGAGCTGTAAGTTGAAAACCGGCGAACGGTAGGTTGAAGCGCTTTAACGGTAGATGGGTCGGGTGTGAGCCCCTGACCGGCGGCCCCGATCACAGGGTTTTGCGCGCACGGATGCGCGGTTTACGCTTACAGTTAGGTAAGCAGTCATCTATCGAGGACACGGGCGGTAATCCGATGCCGAGCAGCAAGACGCAAGCGACGAAGAAGCAACCGAAGGGTGCGGCGGGCGCTAAGGGCGCAGCCGGCGGGCACGCGGCGGCCACCCGCACGCCGGCAGCCCAGGAGCGGATGGACCAGATCGTGACCGCGGCGGTCAAGGTGATCAACGAGTCGGGCCTCGCGGGGTTCTCGCTTTCGGCCGTAGCGGCTGAGGTGGGCATAAGCCATGTGGGCGTGCTCCACTATGTGGGCAGCAAGAAGGGCCTGCTCCTCGAGGTCGTCAAGCACGCGTACGACCAGAACCAGGCCCAAACCGAGTTCCTGGACTCCTTCAAGCCGGGCGGTTCCCGCGAGGGGGAGCAGCCGAGGATTCCCGAGTACGCGAGGCTCATCGTGGAGTCGAACGCCAACCGGCGCGAATTCGTGCTGCTGTTCCATACCCTCAACACCGACTCGTATCTGCCGGGGAGCGTCATGCACGAGTACTTCGCCGAGCGCACGCGCAACGCGCTCGACCGCGACGGGGTCGAGCTGGCCTGGGCCGTGCCGGAAGGCGTCGACGCGAGCACGGTGTTCTCGTGCACATGGGCCGCGATGTACGGGCTCGAGGGCCGCTGGCTCGCGCGTCCGGACGAGGTCGATCTCCTGGCCGAGTGGACGCAGTTCGAGAACTTCCTCTTCCCGCTTCCGCAATGGGAGGGGTTCCGGTAGGCGGTGTTGGGGGGGCACTTTCGGGCGGTCGAAAACGTCACCTCTTACGTTTCGCACTTTAAAATCGGCTTCGCTGAATAGCTCGCTATGAGCAAACCTCGTTTACCTGGGCAAATGTAAATCGCAGATCTGCGACTACTGACTGCGCTCAATTTTAAAGTGCGAAACGTAAGTGGTGACGCACTGAAGGCGGCCGGATGGGGCCGAAAATGCGGCGCCCGAGCCGCATCGCCACGGCGTCAGCGGGCGGAAAGGTCGTACTTGGCGACGGCGCGGCGGATGGAGCGGCCCCAGGGTCGCCAAATCCCGGCGAGAACCCCTGCCGTCGCCACGCCGAGCACGATGTCGAGCAACGCGTCAGCCGCCGCGAACGCGACCATCACCACCGACACGGCAAGAAGCGCCGGAGCCTCAAGAGCGCTCAGCACACGCGAAAGCAAGGTTTCTCGACGCCGCTGCGCGGAGGCTGATTCGTTTAGGCCTTTTCCCATCCTGCAGCGCTTTTTGATTAGAAGAACCTTGCCCGGAACGTTGGGGCGTCTTGCCCTAAACCTTTCCCAAGGGGAACGCTCGATGCACGACACGGGAAAGGTTTGGTTTTAGCACCGCCGTCTACCTGCAAAAACAAACCGTTTGCAAGCGCCTTGGGCCAGGCCCCGAGGCGCTTTTTTACGCTTCTCGCCACAGATTCAGCAAGCCCAGGTGCGAGGAGGAGCGCTATGGATAGCCAGGTCGAAACCGTGGGTGCAAGGCGAGAAAAAAGCACTGCAGAAGATGAAACGCGTGCCGCAGGCCCGGGCTCGACGGCGTGTGTCGCGGCCCCGGGCAAAGCGCCCCATGCTCCAGTTGTCCGCCCCAACATGGTCTCGGCCGTGAGGACCCTGCGCGTGCTCCAGATCCTGCAAGAGCAGACCGACGACGTGAGCGCGCTCACCGCAAACGATATTGCCGCGCAGCTGCGCACGCCTAGCCCCACGGGGGTCCCTCCCATCGTTGCCGACTGCAAAGCCGTCTACACGTCCATAACCTGCCTGCGTGCGCTCGGCCACGACGTCCGCAAC
>CAVDTO010000065.1:0-9021 GCA_963611895.1 bacterium | reverse complement strand
GGAGTATGTAAGGGCTGCGGAGTCGCGGCGGGCGGCTGCGCAATGGGCGTAGGGGCTGCGCTTTGCGGGCCGTGAGGATGGGCACGACGCGCTGGCTACCTGCGGGCGGCGTGCCGCCGCTCCGTTCGGCCTGTGTCGCTCACTGTCGGCTTGGGCGGTGCGTATGGTTCGGCCTCGCCTATATATAGGGGAGAGTTCTGATATAGGGGAGAGTTCTGGCAGCGCACGGTCCGAGACCGCATGCGCGCTCGTCCGTTTGCGGATTAGTTCTTAAATTGAACTCTCACGTGAGCTTTGGGCGTATACTGCCATCTAAATTGAACTTCAGTTCAATTTGCAACCGAAATTGAACGCGCTGCGGCACACGAGCGCCGGCGCAAACAGAGTGCGGAACGGGGCGACCATGGCAACCGAGACCTTTGCAGATAGGCTCAAGGCGCGGATGCGCGAGAGCGGCCTCAAGCAGGCCGACCTCATCCGCAACGCGCAGATGCTCGGCAAGAAGCTCGGCAAGAGCCAGGTGAGCCAGTACGTGAGCGGCAAGACGATCCCGCGGCGCGACGTCGCCGCGGTGCTCGCGCAGGTCCTCGGGGTCGACGCCGCCTGGCTCCTCGCGGGCACGGCCGCACCCGCTGCCGCACCCGCGCGAGCTAGCAAGCCGGGGGAGACCCCGGCGCCCCGGCATTCCAGCAACACCTCTTTGGGCGGCGGGCAGAGCCGCTCGGCAAAACAAGGGAGCACCCCCATGCGAGAGTTCAAGAAATCCGACAAGCTCGAGAACGTCCTCTACGACGTGCGCGGACCGGTGGTCGACGAAGCCGCGCGCATGGAGGACCACGGCGAGCGCATCCTCAAGCTCAACATCGGCAACCCCGCGCCGTTCGGCTTCCGCGCGCCCGACGAGGTCGTGTTCGACATGCGCCACCAGCTTGCCGACTGCGAGGGCTACTCCGATTCGCGCGGCCTCTTTGCCGCGCGCAAGGCGATCATGCAGTACGCCCAGCTGCGCAACATCCCCGACGTCGACATGAAGAACATCTACACGGGCAACGGCGTGTCGGAGCTCATCCAGCTCTGCATGCATGCGCTCATCGACAACGGCGACGAGGTGCTGATCCCCTCGCCCGACTATCCGCTCTGGACCGCCTGCGTCACGCTCGCCGGCGGCACGCCCGTGCACTATATATGTGACGAGCAGAACGAGTGGAACCCCGACCTCGAGGATATCGAGAAGAAGGTCACCTCGGCCACCAAGGCCATCGTCATCATCAACCCCAACAACCCCACGGGCGCCGTCTACTCGCGCGAGATCCTGGAGGGCATCGTCGAGATCGCGCGCAAGCATCAGCTCATGATCTTCTCGGACGAGATCTACGACCGCCTCATCATGGACGGCTACGAGCATATCTCCATCGCCTCGCTCGCGCCCGACTTGCCCTGCGTCACGTTCTCGGGCCTCTCCAAGAGCCACATGGTCTGCGGCTACCGCGTGGGCTGGATGGTGCTTTCGGGCAACCTGCGCTGCATGCAGGACTTCATCCTCGGCGTGAACATGCTCTCGAACATGCGCCTGTGCTCCAACGTGCCCGCGCAGTCGATCGTGCAGACGGCGCTCGGCGGCTACCAGTCGGTGAACGAGTACATCCGCCCCGGCGGCCGCGTGTACGAGCAGCGCAATTACGTGTACGAGGCCCTGAACCAGATCGACGGCATCACCGCGGTCAAGCCCAAGGCGGCGTTCTACATCTTCCCCAAGATGGACGTCAAGAAGTTCAACATCACCGACGACGAGCAGTTCGCGCTCGACCTGCTGCACCAAAAGAAGATCCTCATCACCCGCGGCGGCGGCTTCAACTGGGGCGAGCCCGACCACTTCCGTATCGTGTACCTGCCGCGCATGAGCGTGCTCGAGGAGTCGATGAAGGACCTGGCCGACTTCTTCGCGCATTATCGCCAAGCTTAGGGTTCCGCCGTTTTAACAAACGGCGGACCTGCCGACGCTGCGCGGGCCGCATTTTGGGTTCCGCGGTTTTACCAAACCGCGGAATGGGCCGACGCTGCGCGACCCGCATTCACGTCAATCTGACGTTCAACTGCAAGGGTGCGGCCGGAAGGCCAGCACCCTTTTGTTTCACGTCACCTTGACGCAAATGCGGCCCGCTCGCTGACTTATGTTCGACCTGTTGATCCACTCTGCTTCGGACAGCTGGGGTTCTCTGTGAATGGTTAGGGCTATTCCAACCGCCTTGGTGCAAATGCGGCTCGCTCGCTGACTTTTGCTTGACCTGTTGGACCATCTTGCTTCGGACGATTTAAAATCTCCCGCGAGCGGTTAGGGCTATTCCAAAATGGAATATACGGCCTCTTAACTGGAATTGATGCTTGGGTGTCCGCTTTTCTAGAATGTCCTCGACAAGACGAAAGGCGGTTTCCACACATGGTTATCGATGCAAATTCCTATTGGTTCGACGAGCAGATCTTCCATGACGAGGCGCTCTGCGAGCAGTTCTTGGCCGAGGTTCCGCGCGCCTATGACACGGAGGGGCGCCTGACCGTGAACCCCGCCGGCAAACGGCAGATCGTGATCGAGAAGCCTGCCGGCTCTCCGGGCCTCAACTATATCGAGGGCGACTACGTCCTCGAGAAGCGCTTGGCCGATATGGACGAGGCGGGGGTCGACAAGGCGATCCTCAAGCTTCCCGGCTGCCACGAGTGGATGTCGCTCGAGATGTGCCAACGCTTCAACGACGGCATGGCGGCAGATGCCGAGGCCTCGAACGGCCGCCTGATCCCGCTCGTCGCCGTGCCGCCCTTCGGCACCGAGGCAAACCTTGCGGAGCTCGACCACAGGCTCGACGAGGGCTTCGCGGGCGTGCAGCTTTGCGCCCACTACGGCAAGCGCTACCTCGACGACCCCATCTTCGCGAGCTTCTTCGAGCACCTGAACGAGCGCGGCGTCACCGCCTACGTGCACCATGTGCCCGTGCCGGTCGAGAACGCCTCGCTTCTTGCCTACGACAACCTGCGCCGCTCGTACGGTCGCTGCGTAGACCAGACCACGGCGATCGGCCGCGAGATCTTCAGTGACTTCTTCGAGCGCTATCCCAACGTCAAGATGGTTCATTCCATGCTCGGCGGCGCGTACTTCGCGTTCAAGGAGATGCTGCTGCCGCACGGCCCCAAGCGTCCGGACTCCTCGGGTCGTTTCCAGGTCGACACCGAGACTGTCTCCAAGCGCCTTGAGAACAACGTCTTCTTCGACATGTCGCATGCTCAGCCCTGGGGCGAGACCTTGCTGGCCTGCGCTGTCGAGGTACTCGGCGCGGACCATATCGTCTTTGGCACGAGCTACCCCGTCAAGCGCGAGTGGCTCACGGAGGGCGTCGCCTGCGTGCGCGCGGCGAACCTGAGCGACGAGGACAAGAACCTGATGCTCGGCGGTACGGCACAGCAGCTGTACGGTATCGAGTAAGCGAGCGGATCGGAAAGGAGGGCGATCGATATGGACGGAAGCGAGATGAAGGCCGGCGCCGCTCGGGCGACCGTTGACCTCGAGGGAGTCTTGCCGCACGACGGGTTCGACGTGCTTCGCCACGAAGTCTACGCCCGTGCTCTCGTTGTTGAGGCAGCAGGGCAGCGTGCCTGCGTCCTCACGCTTGAGGCCACTTCGATAGCTCCGGCCTTGCTTGCGGAGCTGCGTGGGGCCGTCAAAGAGACTGTCGGCTGTGACGGCGCCTTTACATGGGTGGTGCCGACTCACACGTTTTCCGTTCCACATGTGCGCACGCCCGGTCACCTTGCAGACGATGGGGCGCGAGAGCGCAACGAGCGGTACCGCATGGCGCTCGTCGATGCGGCCCGTGCGGCTGTCGCGCAGGCGGTTGAGGGTATTCGTCCCGTCACTCTTGCCGTGGCGGAGGGGCGCTGCCCCGTGAACGTCAATCGCGATGTGGAGACGCCCGCCGGCTGGTGGCTGGGCGCAGACGCGTGCGGCTTCGCCGACCATGCGATGCCCACGCTCGTCATGAAAGACGCCGAGGGCAAACCGGTCGCGGTGCTCGCGACGGCTGACGTGCAGTCCTCCGTTCTCGACAAGTCGCGCGATTCCGAGGGGCGGCGCGTGGTGAACGGAGACCTCTTTGGGTTTGCCGCCGCGGCGCTCGAGCGCGAGCTGGGCGGCGTTGCGTTGCTGCTGCCTGGCGCCGCGGGCGACCAGGCGCCTGCCGAGCGCGCCGTGACCGTCACGTTCGATGCGAGCGGCTGCAAACAGGAGACCGACGCCCATGAGGACGGGTATCGCATGCTGCATCAGCAGGGTGCGGCACTCGCCGACGCCCTGGCCGGTGCCGTTCGTGAGGCTCGCGAGGTCGGCGGAGCGGACATCGATGCCCGCGCGGTCGATGTCCTTCTGCCCGCCCAGGCGCGTGCCGACTTCGCCACGCTTGCCCCGCATCGGAGCTACGAGTTCCATACGGCGGGGGAACAGCGCACGAGGGTCTACCTGCTCCGGCTGGGGGAGGTCGCGCTCGTCGGCGTGCAGCCCGAGGTCGCGAGCGCCTTCGGTGCCGCCGTGCGCGCCGCCCGGCCCGGACGCGTGCTCTTTGCCACGCTCGTCAACGGTGCCCAGAAGTATCTGCCGGCCCCCGATGCGTACGAAAAGATCACTTACGAGGCCATGAATTCCGGCTTTGCCGCCGGTTCCCACGAGCGTCTTCTTGAAACCATCCTCGCCGCTCTTAATGTGGCGTGACAGAGAGGGAGAACGAGTATGAACATCGGACACGCGCGCCGCAACATCACCCCGCAGGGCGACATCTACCTGATCGGCTACCGCAACCTTCCCAACCGTCTGGAGCCCGCGACGGGCATCCACGACGACGTCTTCGCCAACGCGATTCTCTTTCAGCAGGACGGACGCGAGGTCTTCCTCTTCAACGCCGACGCGCTTGAGTTCGAGGAGAGCATGGCCGAGGAGGTCAAGACGCTGCTCTCCGAGCGCTACGGCATCGACCGCGATTGCGTCCTGCTTTCGGCAACGCACAACCACACCTCGATTGCTGCCTACCATCGCAGCTGGTGGACGGGCAAGTTTGACGAGGACTACTATCGCTGGTTTCTCGATGCCATCTGCAGCTGCTTTGAGGAGTGCCGCGCCAACGCGCAGCCCGCGACTTGCCGGCTGGGCAAGAAGGCCGTCACCGGCTTCTACGACAACCGCATCATCCCCGGCGAGCTTGCCGACAACGAGGTCATCGTGGTGTCGTTTTTCGATACGCACGGCAAGCCGTTCGCGGGCTTTGTGAACTGGGCGGTGCATTCCGCCTGCGTCGGTCCCGACTGCACCGAGCTCACGAGCGAGCTCGCCGGCCTCACCGGCAAGAAACTCGTCTCGAGCCTGGGCTACTATCCGGCGATGGTCGTCGGTGCCGCCGGCGACTGCAGCGACCGCAACTTCCGACAGGGCCGCGGCGTCGCCGAGGCCGAGCGCGTCTCGACCGGGCTTGCCGAGGCGATCTCGCAGATCGAACTCGATCGCGAGGTTGCGCTCGACCGCATTGGGCCCCAGACGTTCTACCACACCGTTGCCCATGACGACTTTTCGCTCACGCTCAAGTGCGCCGTCATCAGCCTGGGCGGCCTGCATCTCTTCGTCTTCCCGAGCGAGCTCGGCAGCGACCTCGGCATCCGCATGAAGCGCGAATGCCCGGTAGAGGGCATCGTCTGCGGCTACACCAACGGCTATTTCGAGTATTTCCTGCCTGCGCGCGAGTACGGCCTCTCCTTCGAGACCGAGCGCACACAGATTCCCCAAGGCGAGCCCGAGCGCGTGTGCGACAAGTTCTGCCAGGCCTCGCGCCTGCTCGGCGCTGCCGACGCGCTCGGCTGATTCTCGCGCCGGCCGTTGCTGCCACGGGCGGCAACGCGCCGAGCCCCATCCCGTCATCCATTCCCATCCCGGGCGTACATGCGCCCGTGGAGTTCACAGGGATGCGGTCCTCTAGCCTCTCGATGTCGACTACGGAGGCCAGGCCATTCGCATCCCAACCCCGAAAAGGAGGAATCCCATGAAGTACCAGCAGCTTTGCGATGAAATCATCGCAAAGGTCGGCGGTCGCGAAAACGTGCTGGATGTGAGCCACTGCATCACGCGCCTTCGCTTTCATCTTAAAGACGAGTCGCTCGCGCAGACCGAGGAGCTCAAGGCCACCAAAGGCGTCGTCGACGTCATCCAGGCCGGCGGCCAGTATCAGGTCGTGATCGGCGCGACGGTCGAGGCCGTCTACAACGATCTCGTTCAGATCGGCGGCTTCGACGCCAAGGCAGCGCTCGATATCGACGAGGGCGACAACGTCAAGAAGGGCGATCCGTTCACGCGCCTGCTCGCGGTCATCTCCGAGATCTTGCAGCCGATTCTCGGCGTGCTCATGGCGGGCGGCTTCATCAAGTCGATGCTCGCGCTCTGCACCGTCGCCGGCTGGCTTTCCAAAGACAGCAACACCTACGTGACGCTTTCGGCGATCGGCGACTCGGTTTTCTACTACTTCCCGCTCATCATCGGCTGGACGTCGGCCAAGAAGTTCGGCCTCAAGCCCGTCATGGGCATGGCGCTCGGCGGCATCCTCGTTTACCCGACGCTCGTTGCGCTCATGAGCGGCGACCCGCTCTACACGCTCGGCGCCGGCACCGTTCTGGAGTCCAAGGTCTACGGTGACATCTTCGGCATCCCGCTGATCATGCAGGACTACAACTCGACGATCCTTCCCGCGATCTTCATCGTCTGGATCGCGTCCAAGGTGCACAAGGTCCTCTCCAACGCGCTGCCCGCGCTCGTGAGCTCGTTCTTCTCGAACATCCTCACGCTGCTCATCTGCGGCATCCTGGGACTTCTCGTGGTCGGCCCCGTCATGACGATCCTCTCCAACATCGTTGCCCAGATCATCCTCGCGCTCATCAGCTTCCAGCCCGCAATCGCCGGCTTCGTCATCGGCACGTTCTGGAGCCTGCTCGTCATGTTCGGCCTGCACTGGGGCATCATCCCGCTGTGGTTCCTCGACGTCGCGACGTATGGATACGACCTCATCAACCCGCTCGTCTATGCCGGCGGCTGCGCCATCGCCGGAGCCGTGCTTGGCATGATCATCCGCACCAAGGACTCCGAGGCAAACGCCACCGTCAACGTTCCGGCCCTCGTCTCGTCCATCTTCGGCGTGAACGAGCCCGCGCTCTACGCCATCCTGCTGCCGCGCAAGCGTCTCATGTGGGCAACTTTCATCTCCGCCGGCATCGGTGGCGCCATCGCCGGCCTCATGGGCGCCAAGCTCTACGCCTTCGGCGCTTCCGGCCCGCTCGGCTTCCCGAGCTTCATCAACCCCGCCGGTATCGATATGGGCTTCATCGGCCTTGTCGCCTCGGGTGTGGTGGCCTTCGTCTTGGCGCTCATCGCCGCCATGGTGATCGGCACCAAGAAGGACGAGGGCGGCCCCAGCCTCAACATCACGGTGGACTAGCTTATCGGCCCGCTTGTATCTTCAAGGCCTCGGACGGCGTGCGCTGTCCGAGGCCTTTTGCGTTTTGCGGCGCTTTCGGCCGCGTGCGGCCGCGTGCCTGCGCGTGCGGGGCGCGTTGAGGTTACGGTCGCGAGGCGTCGGCGTCCGTTCGGTCTCCCTGGAGCAGCTGGCGGTAGGGGAGAAAGCCGATGAACGAGACGGCGGCCTGCGAGCGTGCGGCGTTGCGTTTAAGGTAGAGCCTGACCTCGGAGGTCGTCGCGGGCTCGAGTGGCACGAGGGCGACCTTGCCGCCGGCGAGTGATTCGGTTGGCTTGCGCATGAGCAGCGACACCCCGGCGCCGCGCGCGACCAGCGAGATGATGTTCTCGGCGCGCTTTCCGGTGAAGGTGACGCGCGGGGTGAACCCCGCCTCGCGGCAAAGAGAGAGGACGAGCTCGCTCACGAACGAGCCCTGGGGGAGCATGAGGAAGTTCTCGTCGATGAGGTCGTCGATCTCGACGGCGTCGCGCCCGGCGAGCGGGTGGTCGGGCGGAAGGACGGCCACGAGCCGGTCGGTCGTGAAGGGTATCTTCTTGAACTCCGGTTCGCTGGCTCCGGTGTCGCGGATGAACGCGAGCTCGATCTCCTCGCGCATGAGCATCTGCTTGAGCGCCTCGCCCTCGCCCTCGACAAGGTCGATCGAGTACGAGGGGTTCGCCTGCTGGAAGTCGATGACGGCATCGGTGATGCCATAGGGGGCCATGATGGGAATCGACCCCACGGTGATGTGCTCGAGAGGCTCGTCGTTCTCGGCTTGCACCGCGGCGAGATAGCGATGCTGCAGCGCCGCGATCTTTTGCGCGTAGGGCAGCAGCGCCTCGCCCTGGGCGGTCAGCGTCACATGGCGTTGCCTGCGGTCGATGAGCTTGCAGCCGAGTTCGCTCTCCATGGCCATGATGTGCTTGGAGAGGGTCGACTGCGACATGAAGAGCAGCTCTGCCGCATCGAGAAACGTGCGCGACTGCGCAAGGATGGCGAACTCGCCAAAGCGGCTGATGTCCATGAGTTCCGTTCTCTCGGTTTGCGATGGATGAATCGTCTAGCGATAGTTTTCTGTCGTCCCGTTGGCGGGGAAGACGCTGAAACCGTAAACGGTAATCCGCGATTCCATTATGAAATATGGGGACGCGTCGGGTGTTTGAGCGCGTCTGAAGTGTCGCTTTGATGTGTGGCTAGTTTTTGCAGCTAGATTGCGCGCTTGGCCCCTAGACTTAGTCAGATATGCCCGGAAGGGCGTTAAAGATAAGCGCAAAAAAGTGCGCGACGGGCCCCGCGGATGGGGCGATTCAATGCCCTGAGGGGCCGATTGGAGACGCATGTCTGAGTACAACGAGAACGACGAGATCATGAACGAGGACGAGGAGATCCTGGCCGACGAGGTGGCCGAGGACGAGGAGCTCGACGAGGACGTCGTCGAGGACGAGATGGATGACGAGGACGAGAACGACGGGGCTGAGGCCGAGGAGGCCCCCCT
>CAVDTO010000064.1:0-9078 GCA_963611895.1 bacterium | reverse complement strand
GTCGTAGCCATAGCGCTGGGCATATTTGTGGCCAGCCTGCACCGCGCCACCGATTCCCAGGTTCTGCGGAAGGTCGAGCACGTTGATGTTGTTCTGCCGGCAAACGGCAAGCGTGTTATCCGCAGAGCCGTCGTTGACCACCACGTAGTCAAAACCCTGATCGGTAACGGTCTTGACCGTTGCAACAATGTTTTCCGCCTCGTTGTAGGCGGGAATTATGACGAGCACCTTTAAAGGCAAAATAAGTCCCTTCGTGTTGAATGGAAACTATTCTACCTGTGCTCCGGAGCGCGGCGCGTTTTCTAGCATGTTTTCCATGAGCGCAGCGGGCCGACCGCAAGCCAGGATAGCCGTTGCTTTACCGATTTCCGCAAGCCAGCTCGATGCATTACTCAAGCCCCGGTGCAACCCCGCTCGCAACAAGCTAAGACAGAATGGAAGGGTCGAGGTTAAACAGGTCTGCCATTATTTCAGGACCATCTTTGCAGGTTAAACCGTCAGCAACACCCGAAAAACCTGCAGGATGAAACGCAGCGAAAGCGGCAATCACCAAACAAACCGAGACGGCAATTAAAACCATGATGGCGCCCGTCCTAACCACAGGCGTCTTTAGTGCGCTCATCAAACGATTTAAACCCATACCGCAGAACAAAAGTACGGGAACCCAAGTCGATATGATGTAGCGTCCCTGGGGCTCATAGTCGGTTGCCCAGGAGCGATACGCCGAAAAGAGAACAGGAGCCAGAGCAGTGAGCATCAGAGCCGCGATGACCACACGTCGCTTGCGCGGCTCACCTGCAAACATACAGCGCAAGGACGATTCGCCTAAACCGGGAACAATATTCAAAGCAGCCCCCACCACAAGCAAGGCCAAGACGGCCTTATATGCAATATTCGGCAGATAACAGTCCATGTATCCAAGGACGCCAACGCTCGACTTGAATGTAAGCAGCAGCCAGCCGCTATTCCAGAGAGGAGACATAAAGCGCTCCCCGGCAAGCTTGGGAGTCGGGTGGTCGCTCGGTTTGAACCCCGCGGCCGCATAACGTTCGCCACAATCGGAATAGGACTTCATGCCAAGAAAATCCCCGGAATAGCAAACCGCGTTCCAAACAAAGAACCAACCGCCAACAGCCAGAGCGACGCATAGCACCGTAAGCGCCTTAACCGCAACAACTCGGACGTCGGCACCCTGCTTGAAGGAAGAGGCAAAAAACACGACGACCGAAAGAGGAATCAGCCCATAAGCAAAGTAATACGAAAGGGAGAGCAGCCCGAGTGCGATACCCAAAAGCACGCAATCTTTCGTGCGCCAATCGCTCTTTAAACCGCGAACCCAAGCCAATATAACTAGGGCGGCACAAAAGACCGAGAAGATGTCGTTATTGAGATAGCTGCTCAAAAAAGCGAACTGCGGAAGCAAGCCAAGCCCAAGCCCCATAGCAAGGTTTACAGGCCGGCCAAAGCCAAGCTCGTCACCCAAAAGCATGACAACATAAACGGTGCCGGCGCCTGATATGCAAGAACTGAGTCGCGCTGCAACGACTTGCATGGAAGCGTTGGAGCCGATCATTGAGGCAGCCTTTATGAACACTGCGGACAACAACGAGTTTCCATAAGGAGTGAATGCATAGGATATGCCCCAGAGCGTGTTGCGGATGCTCCCCTCAAAGCCATTAGGAAGACAGCCGTGCTGAGCGATCCAAAACGGAACAGCAAGGCGCGTCACCTCATCGGGCGCTTGGGAAATTGGAAGCACACTAGCCCAGGCCACATAAAGCAGCAAGCAGGCTAGAGCAACCCCTCCCCTTAAATAAAATGACGCCGCCCTGTTTTGACCCATCGAAAAACCTTCCCCCTGTTGCTTTAACTCAGCGCGTTTATTCTTCCGGGACGATTGTAATGGAGAGGCCCACTCGAAGCCCGATGGACAAACAAAAATCCCCGAGGAGTCGTTGTGGCGTCTCGGGGATTGCAACGAGCTCACTCGCTTATGTTTATGCGCCTGGCAACTCGAGGCTTCCGGTTCAGCCCCTTCCATGGCGAACGCTGTTCGCGGCAGCCTCACTCAAACCGGCCAAAACCCCAGATCAGTTTGCCGCTCGAACCGCCATCACGCGGCCTCGTCGTCGTTAACGGCCAGGGCAATATTAGAGCCTCGTTCGAGTGAATGCGCTTCGTCCTCAAGGTAATCCCAGGTTTGTCTGTAATCGCCTGGAACCAGGACATCAGTGCCGCCTACAAACCGCTTAAAGCCCTCGGGGTCTCCGTCAAAGCGGCGCCGGAACTCGTTGGCGAGCTCGACTTTTGCCCTGTCGGTAAGCGTCTCTCCCCTTCCGTGCAAGGCATGCTCCATGTTGCGCGAGAAATAGTAGAGCCCATAAGGAACCGACTTTTTGCGATACGTCAAAGCGTGAACATGCGAAAGCTGACGCATCGCATCGGCCTTCTCGCAGTTGCGGCGGCGGATCCCCTCAGGATTCGGCGTCAGGATCGAAATATCGGTGTATTCGATTCCGGAGCCCGCTGATAGCAAAACCTTGTCGTCGGTCACAAAAGCGCCGTCGGTATCGCAAATCTGAACGATGCGCTCAAGGTCATTCCAGCCGTAGCCTTTGTTCCTGCCCATCTGGGTTATCACCAGGTCGCGCACGCGCTCCCTCGGCTTTTTGGAACCGTTCCCCTGGGCGGTAATATCCCCATGCACGACATCGAAAAAGATTCGATTGGTCGCAAAAATGTCCTCCATTATGCCGGCGAGCGCGGTCTCCTCCGTGGGACCCTCAACAACAAAGAGCAGCACTTTCTTCTCTGTTGCCATAGCGCTCACGCATCCTTGGGGTGACAAGCATCGTAGAACGCACCATCCATCTTGAACCTGCTGGTAGGCTCATAAATCGTCTCGGGCTGACCACCAAGATTGATTGCGCGCAAATACTGATTTCTGAGGTTGTTCGTTGCATGGTTGCCCCTAAACCGCATATAGCGATTGCGAGGATTTGTGGTCGTGAACACAAGAGAGCTCTTGTCGACCGTCTCCAAGGGGCGAAGGTTATGAGCCGTAAAAATAAGCTGGCCGCGCCCATGTTCAGATAGCAGCTGCAGCAGCTCGCCCAGCAGAAACTCAAAGACGCCCGAATCAATCTCGTCTACGGCTACGCACGCACCAGGTTTTCCGTATACGTCAACGAGCATAGAGAGAATACCCACGAGCTTCTTGATGCCCTCGGACTCGCACCTCAGGGGAACCGTTATGCTGCCGCGGGTCGATGTGATCTCGACCCTATGACCCATCGTTCCTTGGTCCAGCATGATCGGGCCAAGATCCTTTATGCCCAACGCAAGGCCCGGAACCATGGAACCCAAAACCCCGCCGATTGTCTCAATAGTCTTCTCGAGGGGCTTCATGTGCTCGTCGGCCACAAGGGCAGGCTCGGAGATATCGACCACAAAGCTCGCATCAGCACAGCTCCCCAGAGGGCCCTGATGAGTGGAGATCTTCAAGTGGTCGATCATCGCCTCTGCTTGCTGAGAAGCAGAAACGATTGCCAAATCGCTGGAGGCAAAGTCATGAAGGCTGTCGACGAGCGCACTCAGAGGCAGTCCAACAGAATCTAGCGCCTGCTGCGCGCGCTTGGAGAGCACCCTGCACCCATTCGAGGCAGCGGCTTCGATCCTGCGAATGAGTTCGTCCATTTCTCGCGAGAACAAAAGCGACCTGGAGGTCTCTGTGCTCATTCGCTGCGCAACCGCCAGGGCCGTCTTAAAGTCCGAATTCATCGAAACGAGGGCGTTCCACGAAGACTGAGGCTTCAGGGCAAATCCCTTTTCGCTGTTTTCCTCTTGGTAATCGAACAAGGTTTTTACCGCCATACGCTTAGACAGCTCGTTGCTGAACCGCTTGCAGCAAAGCTTCTCAGCCGTCACGCGTGGCGAGGTGTCCTCGGTAAACGAGAGCGAATAGCAAAAGAAATAATCAGCCGAACGAGCATCCTCGTCGAGGATGTAGCCGCTCACTGAAACCGTGGCGAACGGCGAACCCTTGAGCACGCAGTCGCGAGCGCTATCTGCAATCGACCTTCCGAGCAGCGAATCCTTCAGAATGGCGAGCGCCTTGATAACAGACGTCTTGCCCGAACCGTTCTGGCCATAAATCCCCACGAGGTCGGGGCCCAGCTCTCCCTTGTCCGGGGTCCACGACGACAAAGGCGCAGTCCCCGACTCCACGTTCTTGAAGTTCTCAAGCGTAATGCTCGTAAGGCGGATCATTGCTTCTCCTCTCTGAATGATTCGATTATAGAGCTGTATTTGAATTTAGAATTCAGTTTTGCGCTTCGTTTTTAATCAAAGTGAAAATTCAGATGTTTCATGCCGCAAAATCGTTAATAGAAAAATCCCCGAGGCGCGTTGGACGTCTCGGGGATCTTGGCGAGCTTATTCACTTGCGGCCAGCTTGCCCGCTTGTGGTTTTGCGCTTGGCAGCCGGCGCCTTATGCGCTTGTTGGCGGCCGCTTGCGCGCTGCACGAACATCATGCGCTGCGCCAGCCTTGCACCAGCGCCTACCCGCGCCTCATGGCAGCGCCTTGCCACTCCTTACGCGAACGGGCGGAGGACTCCTCTGAGGCCCTTGGTGTTCACGTTGGTGAGGCGCACGCCCACCTGCGGGTTGGCGGCCTCGATCATCTTGCCGCCGCCGATGTAGATGGCCACGTGCCCGCTCCACGAGAGGATGTCGCCGGGCTGCGCCTGCGAGTACGAGAGCTTTTGGAAGCGCCCGCAGTTCCACATGTCGTTGGCGTAGTGATCGTGACCCGGCGTGTAGCGGTGGTCATACGGGTTGAACGGACTCAGGTTCATGCCCGCGGCGTACAGGCACTGCATGACCAGGCCCGCGCAGTCCACGCCCACGCCCGGCGCGCACGCGTAATCCCAGATATAGCTCGTGCCCAGATAGTCGTACGCGCGCGTGACCACAGCGTTCACGCACTGGGCGCGCGTGGCGTTGTACGGAATGCGCGACTCGGTGCGATAGCCGAAGATGCCGCTCCCCTGGTTCTTGATGGTCACCGAGCGGTTGGAGACCTGGAACATCCAGCTCGGGTTCTGAAAGCCCACGTACGGCAGGCCCGCCGTGGTGTTGGCAAACGCCGTTCCGCCGCCGGGAGCGCCCTCGGCCTTGGAGCGGATGACGATCTGGATGGCCTGGATGTTGAGGTTGAGGCCCGTGGTACCGGCCCAGCCGCCGTTCTTGGCCCAGCCCATCCAACCGACGTTATCGATGTGCACGCGGTAGTAGATGTCGAAGTTGTTGGCGACCTCGCCCGTGAGGTTGATCTGCACGGCCTGCATCTTCTGCGAAGAGTTAGACGAGCCCGAGACCCCGCCGTTGCCCGACCAACCGGTCCAGCCGATGTTGGAGCAATGGGTGCGGTAGCTGATGCCGCCCGAGCTGCCCTTGCCGTCCACGGTGGCACTCATGGCCGAGAGCGGGAGGCTCCTGCCCGTGGTGCCCGAGGTGCCACCCGAGCCGGAGTTGCCCGACCACGAGCCGCGCGCGAGCGTCTTGAACGCAATCGTCGGCTTGCCCTGGAACGCGTGCGCGGTGGAGCCGGGAGCGGAGCCGCCTTTCTTGACGAGCCTGATCTGGATTGCCTCGACGCGGTACGAAAAGCCCTCGGTGCCGGCCGATGCGCCGTTCTTGGCCCAGCCCATCCAGCCGTAGTTCTGCGCATGCACGCGGTACCACACGTCGTACTTGTTGGCGAGCTCGCCCGTGAGGCGCAGCTGGATGGCCTCGATGCGCAGGCCGCGGCCCGAGGTGCCCACGGTACCCGTGCGCCAGCCCTGCCAGCCGACGTTCTGCACGTGCGCGTTGCCCTGGATGGAGCCCGAGGTCTGCTGGCTCTTGATGCTGATGGAGAGCGCCTCAACACGCTTGCCGCGGCCGGTGGTGCCCGCGGTGGCGCCGTCGCTCACCATACCCTGCCAGCCGATATCCTGCACATGCGCGCTGTACTGAACGCCCTCGGGCGCGATGCGGAACGTGTTGCTAGTGGAGCCGGGAGCGGCCGCACCCTTGCTCACGAGCTTGATCTGCACGGCCTCGAGTCGGTAGCTGTAGCCCTGGGTGCCCGCGGAGGCGCCGTTCTTGGCCCAGCCCATCCAGCCGAAGTTCTCGGCATGCACGCGGTAGTAGATGTCGTACTTGTTGGCGAGCTCGCCCGTGAGGCGGTACTGCACGGCCTCAACGCGCAGGCTCCTGCCCGAGGTGCCAACGGTGCCCGAGCGCCAGCCCTGCCAGCCGATGTTCTGCACATGGGCGTTGCCCTGCACGTCGCCGGAGTAGTCGGCATTGGCGAGCGAGGTGTTGATGGCCTCGACGCGCTTGGAGCGGCCCGTGGTGCCGGCAACGCCGCCGTTGCCCACGGACTTCATCCAGCCGATGTCCTGCACGTGGGCGCTGTAGGTAAAGCTCATGGCCGGCTTCTTGAACGCGTTTGCGGTGGAGCCGGGAGCGGCCGCGTTCTTGTGCACCAGCTTGATCTGGATGGCCTCGAGCCTGTAGGAGTATCCGGAGGTGCCGGCCTTCTCGCCGTTCTTGGCCCAGCCCATCCAACCGATGTTCTGCGCATGCACGCGGTAGTAGATGTCGTACTTCTGCGCGAGCTCCTCGGTGAGCTGGAGCTGGATGGCCTCGACGCGCTTGCTCTGGCCCGAGGTGCCGCCCTGGCCGTTGGTCCAGTTCTGCCAACCGATGTCCTGCACGTGGGCGCGCACCTGCACGGTGCCCTTGTACTTGGCGCCCTTGACGGCCACCTTGATGGCCTCGATGCGCTTGGCCTTGCCCGAGGTGCCCGCGGTGGCGCCGTCGGTCACGGCCTTTTGCCAGCCGATGTCCTGCACGTGCGCCTGGTACTCGATGACCGGCAGGGCGTCGCTCTGCTCGTCGATCTGGCTCTCGGCGCTGTCGGTGGCGAGCTCGTCGTCGGCCGTAGCGTCGGCGTCGAGGTCCTCGCCCGGGTCGATCTTGGTGGCCTCGTTCTCGGTGACGGTGGCGCCGTCCTTGCCGGCGGTGCCGTTGGAAGACGAGGAAGAGCCGCTATTGCCGGTGCCGTTCGCGGTGGAGTTGGAGCCGGTGCCGGCAGAAGTGTCGGAGCCGGTCTGCGAGCCGCCGCTGCTTGCGGCCGAACCGTTGCCGGAGGCGTCGGTGCCGGCGTTCGAGCCGGACTGCGAGCCGGAGCCGGTATCGGCAGAACCCGTGGCGTCGGCACCGGCGCCACCACCGGTGCCCGCCGACCCATCGCTCGCGGCGGAGCCGCTGCCCGCAGCGGCATTAGAGGCGGTCTGCCCCCCCTCGGCCGCCTGCGCGGCCTCTTGCTGCACGCCCGACGCGTACACGGCAACGGGCATCGCCAGCTGCGTGAACGCGAACACGTACGACATCGCGAACGCGACGCCGGCACGTGCAAGCGGATGCTTTCTCATCGTAGATCCCCCAATTACTCGCATCGGGGAGGGCGCACGTAACGCCCCCCCCGATCAATAAAACGATACCGAAACTATAGCCTAAAACTTAGCCAGCTTATTCATAGTGGCGATGATGTTCTGGCCGTAAGTGGTGCCCGGAACGGCCCATTTGCCGTTGAGGTCGGTGATCAGCGGCGCGCATCCGCGCTTGACGAGGCTGAACCGCGGGTCAACGCAGGCGTTCTTGAGCTTGTCGGTGGAGGCGTAGGCCTTGAGGTGCTGCACCTGGGCGCGCAGGCCCGTGCGAACGTCCTTAAAGCTGGCGCCGCCCACCGTGGAGCTCGTGGCGCCGAGGCCCGCGAAGTTGCACTGGCTCGCCTTGACGGAACCGCCGTACTGCAGCCAGCCGGTCTCGATCATCGACTGCGCGAACACGACCTCGGCGCGCACGCCCTCGGCCTTGGCCTCGTCCACCAAGATGGTGCAGAACGACTCGATGTTCGCCGCGCCCTTGCTCTGGTACGTGCTCGTGGGGTAGCTCTTGCCCACGCTCTTGTAGAGCTTGGCCATCTGGGAGGCCGTGTACTTGGAGCTGCCCATGATCTTCTCGGTAGCCGGTGCCACGTACTTCTTGAAGGCGTTCGCGGTGGAGCCGGGAGCGCTGCCGCCCTTGGCGACGAGCTTGACCTGGATGGCCTCGAGGCGGTACGAGTAGCCCTCGGAACCCGCGGACTCGCCGTTCTTGGCCCAGCCCATCCAGCCGAAGTTCTGCGCATGCACGCGGTAGTAGATGTCGTACTTGCTCGCCAGGTTGCCCTCGAGCTTGAGCTGGATCGCCTCGAGGCGCAGGCCGCGGCCCGAGGTGCCGATGCTCCCCGAGCGCCAGCCCTGCCAGCCGATGTTCTGCACGTGGGCGTTGCCCTTGACGGCACCCAACGTCTTCTGGTTCTTCATGCCGATGTTCAGGGCCTCAACGCGCAGCGACCTGCCCGTGGTGCCCGCGGTGCCGCCGCTCGTCACGGCGCCCTGCCAGCCGATGTTCTGCACGTGCGCCTGGTACTGGATCTCTTCAGGGGCCTCCCGGTAGGCGTTCGCCGTGGAACCGGGGGCGTTGCCGCCCTTGGCGACGAGCTGGATCTGCACGGCCTCGAGGCGGTACGAGTAGCCCGAGGTGCCCGCGGACGCCCCGTTCTTTGCCCAGCCCATCCAGCCGAAGTTCTGCGCGTGCACGCGGTAGTAGATGTCGTACTTGTTGGCGATGGCGCCCTCGAGCTTGAACTGGATGGCCTCGAGCCTCAGGCTCTTGCCGCTCGTGCCCACGCTACCGGTGCGCCAGCCCTGCCAGCCGATGTTCTGCACGTGCGCGTTAGCCTTGATGGTGCCGGCGTCCTTTTGGAAGATGATCCCGAAGTTAAGCGCCTCGATGCGGTACGACTTGCCCGTGGTGCCCGCGACGTCGCCCGCGGTCACGGGGTTCTGCCAGCCGATGTTCTGCACGTGCGCCTTGTACTGGATGGTCTGCGTGGCCTTTTTGAACGCGCTCACCGAGGAGCTCGGACCCGAGCTGCCCTTGGCAACGAGCTTCCACTCCACGGCCTCCAGGCGGTAGG
>CAVDTO010000063.1:0-9102 GCA_963611895.1 bacterium | reverse complement strand
GCGCGATGATTTCGTGGTGCTCGACGCCGACCTGGCAGCGGCGACCCAGACCGGTAAGTTCAAGGCCGCCTACCCGGAGCGCTTCTACGACTGCGGCATCGCCGAGGGCAACATGGTCGGCGTGGCCGCCGGCATCGCCGCCGCGGGCCGCAAGGTCTTCTGCTCCACGTTCGCGATGTTCGCCGCCGGCCGTGCCTTCGAGCAGGTGCGCAACTCGGTGGCCTATCCGCATCTCGACGTGAACATCTGCGCCACGCACGCCGGCATCTCGGTGGGCGAGGACGGCGCCACGCATCAGTGCTGCGAGGACATCGCCCTCATGCGGAGCATCCCGGGCATGACGGTGCTTTGCCCGGCCGACGACGTCGAGGCCCGCGCCGCCGTGCGCGCCGCGCTCGACTACGAGGGCCCGGTCTACATGCGCCTGGGCCGCCTTGCCGTGCCGGTCTTCAACGATCCGGAGACCTATGAGTTCGAGCTCGGCCGCGGCGTCGTGATGCGCGAGGGCACCGACGTGTCCATCGTGGCGTGCGGTCTCATGGTGGCCGAGGCGCTCGAGGCTGCCGAGGCGCTTGCCGCAGAGGGTATCTCTGCGGAGGTCATCAACATCCACACCATCAAGCCGCTCGACGAGGAGCTCGTGCGCGCCTCCGCCAAGAAGTGCGGCGTGGTCGTCACGTGCGAGGAGCACTCCGTGATCGGCGGTCTGGGCGATGCCGTCCTCGCGGCGCTCGCGACCGACCCTGTGCCCGTGCACAAGATCGGCGTGAACGATGTCTTTGGCGAGTCGGGTCCGGCCAAGGACCTGCTCCACAAGTACGGCCTCGATGCCGAGAACATCGCCGCGACCGTGCGCGCGGCGCTTAAGAAGTAGCCTTGACCTAGGCTTTTATGCGATGGGCCGTGCGCTTGGGGCGTGCGGCCCAAAATTTTTAAAATTAGGGCTTGCGCCGGCCCACGGCCTTGGTTATATTATTCCTCGCGCCGAAACGCGCACCCTGAATTCGGGCGTTTAGCTCAGGGGGAGAGCGCTTCCCTGACACGGAAGAGGTCACAAGTTCAAATCTTGTAACGCCCACCATAAACTCAAAGGTCGGAACATGGTTCCGATCTTTTTTGTTAGCGCGAGAACGGAAGCAGGCTGGCGAGCGGGTCTCCAGAGTCGACCCGCCCGTGCCGGAGGCTTGGGTTTGTGCGGCGGATTATTATCGCTTCCCTTTAATGCAATGCCGCGTGCCGGTGTTCGAATTCCCGAATCGTTTTCGGCTTTCGCCCCTGCGCTGCACGCTGTTGCCGAGGGCTTTCGATAGGGGGTTACAATGGCCCTGCGGCGTTGCGGCCTATCGGGAGGCGGGCTATGGAAGAGCTCAAGAAAAGATTGGATCCTGCGAGCGCTCAGGAGCGCATCGAGGACGCGGTGTTCGAGCTCATGAAGACCACTCCGGTGACCGGCATCAAGGTAGTCGAAGTGGTCCGTATGGCCCATACCTCCAAATCGACCTTCTACCGGTCCTACAAGAGCGTGGATGACGTTGTGAAGCGCTTTGAGGACAAGCTGCTCAACAACATGCAGGGCATCAACGACGTAGCGCTCGAGGCCCGTTTTGCCGACTCCCAGCTCGATCCCACACCCACCATGATCCGGCGCATGGAGATCCTGCGCGCCAACCGTGAGAAGGTGCTTGCGCTCAACAGCGACAACGGCGACCCGGGGTTCACGCACAAGGCGACCATATTCATGCACGACTACTTTCGCGATCGCCTGCGCGGGACCTTCTCGGACGAGACGAACTTCGACCTCTATTTGGCCTTTGCGCTCGCCGGGCACAACAATCTCATCCAGTACTGGCTCGAGGTGCGCCCCGACATAGAGCCGCGCACGCTCGCGGCGGCGCTCAACCGCATGTTCTTCGCCCCGCTCTTTGTGGACGAGACTTCGCGCCATTGGCATCCGCATATCCCGGACTTTGAGTAGCGCGGCAGCGCTCTTCGCATCGCTTGGTGCGAGCGGTCGGATTTGGTCTGCGAGCGGGCTGGTTTATTAAAGATTGGCAACTTCTCGCATCTTTTTAAGACCTTACTGCACCAGTATCTACCTGGCGTTTGAAACAGTCTTTATTACAGCGTCCCATTCGGTGGGACATTCGTTGCTAAATCGTTTCATGCTGGGCTGCCCACCCTTTTTAAACTAAACGTACGTTCAAAAGAACCGCTGCAGTAGTTCAACGTATGACGGCATAGAAAAAGCCGCGAGCGCTCTCTGACCTTCGCTCGCGGCCGTATCTGCGCCGCCATTCCGTAAACCTTCACATGATTAGGATGTGATATTCAGTGGTTACGCTCGGAAAGAACATGCGCAGCGTGTCGATTGTAGGCGTTGGCTGCACGCCCTTCAAGGATTTTGAGGAGCATCCCGAGACCCAGGGTATCGGCGAGGGAGAGGCCTTCGGCTATGCGGCCCTCGAGGCCATCGCGGACGCCGGCCTCGAGCCGCGCGATGTGGACTTCTACTACCACGGCTCGGCCAACCCCTATCTCATCAACGACTGCATCACCCCCAACATGCAGGTCGCCGACTGGTTCGGCATGCGCTCCAAGGGCTCGGTGCACCACTCCGAGGCCTGCTGCACGGGCTACGTCGCGCTCGAGCAGGCCGTGATGGCCGTTGCCTCCGGCACCTACGACGTTGTGCTCTCGGGTGCCGTGGACCTCGCCTCCACGCTTCCGGTCGAGCACATGCCCTCGCATATCCGCCAGGACTTCCCGCTCTCGGTCATGATCCCCTCGCTCGACAAGATCTACGACCGCGCCTACGGCCGCCCGCTCGACGGCGCCTTCGGCATCAGCTTCGACAACTGGATCAACGAGTACTCGATGATCTACGACATCGATCCCGAGAAGATCGACGACGCCCTGAACGGCCTTACCAAGAGCCTGCGCCGCGGCGCCGTGCTGAACCCGCTCGCCTGGTACGAGACCACCGTCGAGGACGACGCCAAGGCCGCCGGATTCGATTCTGCCGACGAGTTCCTCAAATCCATGTACAACCCCCGCGTGACCCAGTACCTGCGCGTCACCGGTTTTGAGAAGAAGTGCGACGGTGCTGCCGCCATGGTGGTCATGCCTACCGAGAAGGCCAAGGCCATGGGCCTGCCACATGCCCCGATCGAGGTCCTCGGCACCGGCGCCTCCGCTGTCGAGGCCGGTCTCGCCCACAACGAGCACTGGGCCACGAGCATCGCCGCCAAGCAGGTCTACGAGCTCACCGGCGTCTCGCCCGACGAGATCGATCTCTTCATGTGCAACGACTTCTTCCTCGCCTCCGAGATCGTCTCGGCCGAGGAGTGCGGCTACATCCCGCGCGGCGAGGCCTGGCAATACGCCATCGACGGCCGCACCGCCTTTGACGGCGACAAGCCCATCAACCCGCACGGCGGCCGCTGCAACTTCGGCCACGCCCACGGCGCCTCGGGCATCGCCGACATCGTCGAGGCCGTCAAGCAGATGCGCGGCGAGGCCGGCGCCACCCAGATGAAGAAGGTTCCCGAGACCACCTTCCTGCGCGGCTTCGGCGGCTCGCAGAACGTGCGCTGCCAGATCCTGCGCACCGTCGCCTAGCACCACCGACTCGATTCTTAAAGGAGTATTCTCATGCAGCTAAAAGATATGGAGCCCGTGGTCAAGAAGTTCTACACGGGCCTTGAAGAGAACGTCTACTGGGGCCGCAAATGCCCCGAGTGCGGAGCCGTCGAGTTCCCGCCGCATCTCGCCTGCAACGCCTGCGGCTACCACGCCACCGACTGGGTTCAGGTTTCCGGCCACGGCCACCTGCTCGACTTCACCCTGCCCGGGCCCCAGAACGACAAGCCCTATCTCAAGGAGAACGGCAAGTACGCCTACGGCACCGTCGAGATCGACGAGGGCTCCCAGTACACCTACGTGGTCTACGGCATTTCCAAGAAGAAGGGCCCCGAGATCCGCGGCAAGCTCAAGGCCGGCGAGACCGTCGGCGTGCATGCCAAGGTCATCGATCGACCGGGGTATAGCGAACTAACCTTCGAGCTCGACTAGCCGGCTTTCCCAGGCACCGCATCTTGGGGTTCAATCGTCGCTCACGTACTTAGTACGCTTCGCTCCTCTTTCACCCCAACCTGCGGCACCTGGAAAACCCGCCTTGAGGACCGGGTACCCGACCTTCGGGCTCCAACCCTCGTCGCGTACCCTCGTTGCGCTTCCTCGGGCTTGTCGCTCCGAACCTCGGGCACCTGGAAAACCCGCCCACGGTTTTGTGCGGTCACCTGGCCTCGCCTTAGCCCTCCTGTTTCCACCTGTACCTCTGGGCGCTTGCTGCCTTACGGGGCCGGGACGCCATCACAACTATCGCTTCCTCTCTTTGCCGCGGCGGGAACCTGTCTCCTGTCCGCCGCGGCTTCCCTTCCTTACTCAAAATTCCAACCGATTGGAACCATCATGTCTAACGAAGAACTCTCCCAGCAGATCTGCGAGTTCGCCAAGTCCGCCTACGGCTTTGAGGGCGAGGTCACGCCCGAGACCACCTTCGAGACCCTCGGCAAGGGCTCGATGAAGATGATCGCCCTCACCTCCATGATCGAGAACGAGCTCGACGCCGAGGTGCCCGTGCGCGAGGTCATGGTCATGACCAAGCTCTCCGAGCTCATCGAGCGCACTGCTGACGAGCTGGAGTAGCGCCATGGACCTTATGCAGACCCTGCGCGAGCGGGCCGCGGCAGCGCCCGTGCGCGTCGCCTTCCCCGAGGGCGAGAACGAGACCATGATGCGCGCGGTATCCAAGCTCGCTGCCGAGAAGCTCGCCACCTGCGTGCTCGTGGGGGAGGGCGCAAAGCTGCTCGACCTGGCCGAGCAGCGCGGCATCTCGCTCGAGGGCGTCGAGATCGTCGACGTCGCCGACGAAGAGGCCAACACCGCCTGCTGCGAGCGCTATCTTGCGCACCCCGAGTGCAAGTACAAGCCCAAGGGCGTCGCGCGCCGTATGACGCGCCCGCTCGAGCGCGCGCTCATCATGCAGGTGCTCGGCGACCTCGACGTGACCTTCGCGGGCATCGACTACGCCACGGGCGACATCATCCTCGCCGGCCAGACCATCGTCGGGCTCGCCGACGGCGTCACCACCATCAGCTCCGTCGGCATCGCCGACGTGCCCGGCTGGGACGGCGGCGAGAACGGCCTCATCGCCTTCGGCGACTCCGCCGTGTGCGTGAACCCCACGAGCGAGGAGCTCGCCTCAATCGCCATCAGCGGCTGCGAGACCGTCGCGGCCCTCACCGGCTGGGACGTGCGCTGCGCCCTGCTCTCGCATTCCACCGACGGCTCCATGGACAACGAGCTCGTCGACAAGGTCCGCCGCGCCCGCGGCATCGCCAACGAGCTGCGCCCCGACCTCAAGATCGACGGCGAGTTCCAGTTCGACTCCGCCATCAACCCCAAGGTCGCGGCCAAGAAGGTCCATCGCGACTCCGCGGTGGCCGGGCAGGCCAACCTGCTCATCTGGCCCGACATCAACGTGGGCAACATCGGCGTCAAGATCATCCAGAACCTGACCGGCGCCAACGCCTACGGTCCCATGATCCAGGGCTTCAAGAAGATCGTCTGCGATTGCTCGCGCTCCGCACCCGTCGACGAGATCGTCGGCAACGTCGTCATGAGCTGCGTGCGCGCCCAGGCGCTTAAGGAGGCGTAAGGCATGGCTGCAGAGAGGAAACCCTGGCGCGTGCTCGTCATCAACCCCGGATCCACCTCGACCAAGGTGGGCCTCTTTGAGGGGGAGAGCCGCGTCTTTGCCGAGAACGTGGCGCACGACGCCTCCAAGCTCGCCGAGTTCGCGGGCATATCCGACCAGATGCCCTACCGTCTCGAGACCATTCTCGAGCTTCTGGCCAAGCACGGCGTGGACCTCGCGCAGATCGACGCCTTCGTCGGCCGCGGCGGCGGCCTGCTGCCGCTCGAGGGCGGCACCTACGGCATCGACGAGGTCCTGCTCGACCACGCGGTACGCGGCGCCAACGGCGTGAGCCATCCGGCCCAGCTCGGTCCGCAGATCGCCCACGAGCTCGCCGCGAGGCACGGGAAGCCCGCCTTCGTGGTGAACCCGCCCGACACCGACGAGCTCTGCGACGAGGCGCGCATGACGGGCGTGGCCGGCGTCTACCGCCATGTGCACCTGCACGCGCTCAACCTCAAGGAGACGGCCATCCGCCACGCGGCCTCGATGGGCCGAGCTTACGCCGACTGCAACTTCGTGGTCTGCCATATCGGCGGCGGCATCTCCATCAGCGCGCACGACCACGGAAAGATGGTTGACGGCTACGACATCGTGGGCGGCGAGGGCCCGATGGCCCCCACCCGCGCGGGCAGCCTGCCCGTGGTGGAGGTCCTCGATTACCTCGAGGCCGGCCACAGCATCGCCGAGACGCGCGCCCTGTGCATGAAGACCGGCGGGTTCGTGGACCTGCTCGGCACCTCCGACGCCATCGAGGTCACGGACCGCGCCGATGCGGGGGACGCCGCGGCCGCCCGCGCCTGGAGCGCGATGTGCTACCAGATCTGCCGCTGCATCGGCTCCATGGCCTGCGTGCTCGACGGCAAGGTCGACGGGATCCTCCTCGGCGGAGGCATGGTCTACTCCAAGGAGCTCGTCGCCTATATCGAGAGGTCCTGCGGCTGGATCGCGCCCGTGAGCGCCTATTCGGGTGAGTTCGAGCTCGAGGCCATGGCCGCCGGCGCCTGCCGCGTGCTCGACGGCGAGGAGGAGGCCAAGGCCTATACCGGTGTGCCGGTCTTCACGGGTTTTGATGACGGCCCCGCGCCCGAGCCTTCCCCCGAACCCATCCCCGCTCCCAAGGCGGCCTAGGCCCCGCCCCTGTTCGCGAACAGCGCGGCATGCCGCCGCCACATGGCCGTGCCGCGCCGCTTTCGCCCAATACCAAGATCAGAAACGAGAAACAGCTATGGATAAAGAGAAGATCAAGTACCTGGTCGGCATCTATGCCGCAGCCATGTGCATCATGGGCATGCTCGTGCCCGTGCCCATCGTCGCCTCCGTCGCCGTGGCGTTCCCCGACGAGAACATCGCGGCCGTGCAGATGATCATCGGCATCATCCCGCTCATGATGGCTGTCTCGGCCATGCTCGTGTCGTCGCAGCTCGCGAGTCGCGTCTCCAAGAAGAAGACGACTCTTGTGGGCCACACCATCGTGATGCTTGCCGGCGCCTCCGTGCTCGTGTTCCACGGCGCGCTCTGGCAGGTGCTCGCCGCCTCCGCCGTCATGGGCCTCGGCCTCGGCGCCGTGCAGAACTCCACCGACGCCCTCATCGCCGACTACTTCGGCGGCAAGCAGCGCTCCTTCGTCATGGGCATCTACTCCACGTTCGTCGCCCTCGGCGGCATCATCTGGACGATGGTCTCGGGCGTGCTCGGTTCGGGCGAGTGGTTCCACTCCTATGCGGCCTACTTCATCATGATCGTCTTCATCATCATCGAGGCCGTCACGCTGCCCGAGGGGCATCTCGAGCCCAAGCGCAAGGTGAACGTGTTCGCCAACATGCCCGCCGAGGTCAAGATCATCACCCTCATGAGCTTCGTCTTCGTGCTCTGCTTCCAGCTCTTCAGCTCGAACGTCTCGCTCATCGTCGTCGGCCGTGGCTTCGGCGGCACCGTCGAGGCGGGCCTTGCCTCCACCGTCATGACCGTCGCCGGCATCGCCGCCGGCCTGCTCGTGGGCCCGCTCTTCGCCAAGTTCAAGAACCTGTCCATGCCCATCGCCTGGGCCGTGACGCTCGTGGGCCTCGGCATCGCGCTCGTGGCGCCCGCATTCGGCATGCTCTGCGTGGGCGGGTTCGTGATCTCGCTTGGCAAGGAGACCTATGTGCCGCTCGAAGGCAACTTCGCTGCGGGCAACTCCGCTCCCGAGGGACGTGCCTTCAACCTGGCCATCGGCATGGCCGGCATCAATTTCGGAATGGCGCTCTCGCCGATCGTGTTCGAGGCCGTGACCTCGCCCTTCGGCGCCACGATCGACCAGAAGTTCATCGCCGGCATGGTCGTGTGCCTTGCCTGCGTGGTCTTTGGCGCCTTCAAGTACCGCAAGCTCACCGCCGCGCAGCTCGCAGAGGCCGAGCGCATGGCGGCAGCCGAGGCGGGGGAGTAGCCCCGCAGCGTCAGGTCGGACCCTACACGAGGCCGTCGGCACCTTTGCCGGCGGCCTTTTTTACACGGGCGCCCCCGTCGGGGCGAGCGGGGTCTCCGAGCGGCCCCGCTCGCCCCGACGGGGGCGCCCGCGGCTTGGGCGAGGCGTGCCGCCCGGGGTTTCTTCGTCGCGCTTCCTTGCGTCTCAAGATGTTGGTCAAGGATAATCTTCGGCTTTTTTTGGGGCCGAATATGCCCGCGAACGGTCGACGCCCGCCGGGGCGCTCCATAATCGGGCGAGGGCGTCCGAAAACTGAGGTGCAGGTCAGCGGGCATGCGGAAAATCTCGGCCGTAAAATTTGTGTCGCCGCCAAATTGCTTTCCAAAATTTGACAATTGCTCTGACCTGCTAAAACACTATATGTAGTGTTGAGCTAAAAATATTCCCACCGCATGTTGTAAAGCTCATGCCCTATGATGAGTAAGCCGATAAAGCAGGGGTTCCCTTCGGCGCAGAGCGCGGGCGTGTCCGCGCAACGCCGTAGGGTCTTATCTAGATACAGACGCGCGCCGTCGGCGCGGCAGGGCGGGCTTGTGGCCGCCAGGCTGTTTGCGGCCCTCGGGCCCGCAAGGACCGGCGCGCGCGGGCGACAGCATACGGAGTTCGGGTAGGAAGGGAAGAGCATGAAGATCATCAAGCGCAGCGGAACCGAGGTCACGTTCGACATCGACAAGATCGTGAACGCCATCCGGGCCGCCAACCGCGAGGTCCGCGAGCGCGAGCGCCTCACCGAGCGCCAGGTGGTCTATGCCGCGCAGAACGTCGCCGAGGCATGCGAGAAGGCCGGCCACACCGTCTCCGTCGAGGAGATCCAGGACATGGTCGAGGACCAGATCATGCGCCTCGACTGCTACGAGGTCGCCCGCCGCTACATCAT
>CAVDTO010000062.1:0-9113 GCA_963611895.1 bacterium | reverse complement strand
CGCCATAGCGTACCTCCTTGTTAACTTAAGCAAACTCTACCCTACCGGGCAAGCCGCAAGCCACGCGCGAAGATTTTTCCATCGGAATCGTCGACCGGTCGGGCGAGCAGCCAACTCAACAGAGCGCACGGCAGCACGCGCTCGCTGCGCGGCCCGCGCCCCGTCGCAAGCGCCCGCACGTCGAGCCCAAATAGCTCACCGCACGGCAATACGCACTAGCCGAGCGCTGGCTCAACAGCCCGCTCCCCCGACGAGCCCGATGGAAAAGCCCCTCGCCAAACTCAACACGCAAAAGAAATCGGCCCGGCCGCACGCGCAGCCGAGCCGATCTCCGTTAAAGGACGTGCGTCTTAGGCGGCAGAGGCAGCCGTCTCGACGTTGGTCTCGTCCTCGTCGGTCCAAGCGAACTTGGGCATGGGGCGGAACACCTGCACGAGCATGGCAACGAGCACCACGATGGCCACAACCGTCCACACGCCGAACTCGCCGAGCACGATCAGGATGTAGAGCTGGTTGATGATGAGGCCCACGCACCAGGCGAAGCCGCACTCGTAACCGATGGCGATGGCGGTCCACTTGCCGGAGTTCATCTGGTTGCGGATGGTGCCCATGGCGGCAAAGCACGGGGCGCACAGCAGGTTGAAGGCGCCAAAGGCCACGCAGGCACCCATCGTCGGGAACATGTTGGCGAACGCGGTCCACAGCGACGCGTCGGTCTCGGAGACCTCGCCGCCGAGCGCCAGAAGCGAGCCGGCGGTAGCGACGACGTTCTCCTTGGCCACGAGGCCCGAGACGGTGAGGGCGCAGGCCTGCCAGGTGCTAAAGCCGAGCGGGGCAAAGATCCAGGCGATCAGGTTGCCGAGCATGGCGAGCACGGAGTAGTCCATGAACTCCTCGGCATCGGTGAGCGCGGGGAGGAACCCGAACTGGCCGTCGATCACGCCGAAGTTGGAGAGGAACCACACCACGACGGTGGAGGCGAAGATGACCGTGCCGGCCTTCTTGATGAAGGCGAAGCAGCGCTCCCACACGTGCAGCGCCCAGGAACGGATCGCCGGGAAGTGGTAGGCAGGGAGCTCCATGACGAACGGCGTGGGGCGGCCGGCGAAGATCTTGGTCTTCTTGAGCATGAGGCCGGAGCAGATGACGGCGGCGACGCCCAGGAAGTAGAACAGCGGCGAGATCCAGCTCGCGGAGGTCGAGCTGTCGCCGATGATCGAGCCCATGAGCAGGGCGATGATCGGGAGCTTGGCGCCGCAGGGGATGAACGTGGTGGTCATGACCGTCATGCGGCGGTCCTTCTCGTTCTCGATGGTCTTGGTGGCCATGACGCCCGGGACGCCGCAGCCGGAGGAGACGAGCATCGGGATGAACGACTTACCCGAGAGGCCGAAGCGGCGGAAGATGCGGTCCATGATGAACGCCACGCGGGCCATGTAGCCGCAGTCCTCGAGGAACGAGAGCATCACGAAGAGCAGGAACATCTGGGGCACGAAGCCGAAGATGGCGCCAATGCCGGCCACGATGCCGTCGCAGACGAGCGAGTGCACGAGCGAGTCCTCGGAGGAGCCGCCGGCAACGAGCGCGTCGGAAGCGAGCGTGGTGATACCGGGCACGAACGGGCCGTAGTCGGAAGCCTCGGGCTCCTCGACCTTGAGGTCGTCCTCGGCCTTGGCGAAGGTCACGGTGGAGGTGGTGACCTCGCCCGAATCCTCGTCCTCGAACTCGGCGGTGGCCTTGACGGACTTCACGGAGGCGTCGTCGGCCGCAAGCGCGCTCAGGGCCTCGGATGCGGCGTCGGCGTCGGCATCCTCGACGGCGGCAGCGAAGTCGTCGGCGTCGTAGCCCTTGTTCACGAGCTGCTCGGCAAAGGCGGAGAGCTCGGTCTGGGCGTCCTCGTACTCGCCGGTGGCCTCGTCGTAGGCGTCGCGGCCCTGGCCGAGCACGAACCAGCCGTCCTCGCCGAAGAGCTGGTCGTTGGTGAAGTCGGTCACCGTGCCGCCGAGGGTGGAGACGGCGATGTAGTACACGGCGAACATGATGACCACGAAGATGGGCAGGCCGAGGAAGCGGTTGGTGACCACGCGGTCGATCTTCTCGGAGGTGCTCATCTTGGCGGGCGCCTTGGTCATGCACTCGTCGATGATGTGGGCGATCACGCCGTAGCGCTCGCCGGTGATGATGGACTCGGCGTCGTCGTCGCAGTCCTTCTCGCACTGGGCGATGAGCTCCTCAACGCGCGCGGCGGCATCCTTGGTGAGGTTCACGAGCTTGGTGGCGTCGGCGTCGCGCTCGAACAGCTTGACGGCGTAGTAGCGCTTCTTCTCGGCCGGGACGCTCGCGGGGAGCTGGTTCTCGATGTGCTGGAGAACGTCCTCGATCGCGGAGTCGAACTTGTGCTCGCCGGCGGCACCCTTGGTGGCCGCGGACTTCTTGACCTGCTCGAAGAGCTCGGTCACGCCCTTGTTCTTGAGGGCCGAGATGAGCATGACCGGGCAGCCGAGCTTGCGCGAGAGCTTGTCGGTGTCGATCTTGTCGCCGTTCTTCTCAACGAGGTCGGCCATGTTGAGGGCCACGACCACGGGCAGGCCGGTCTCGATGACCTGGAGCGCGAGGTACAGGTTGCGCTCGAGGTTGGTGGCGTCCACGACCTGGACGACCACGTCGGGCTCGCCGCTCATGAGGTAGTCACGCGAGACGACCTCCTCGGGGCTGTACGGGGAGAGCGAGTAGATGCCGGGAAGGTCCGTGATGGTCACGTTCTTGTCGCTCGTGAGCTTGGCTTCCTTCTTCTCAACCGTCACGCCGGGCCAGTTGCCAACGTAGCCGTTAGCGCCGGTGATGAGGTTGAACAGGGTGGTCTTGCCGCAGTTGGGGTTGCCCGCAAGCGCGACATGGATCTGAGAATCCGCCATTCAATCCTTCTTCCGAATTCGCCTGGCGCGCGGGCGCGGCCAGGTGGGAAAGCTTACATGCGGCGCCCTCGGGGTGCGGCGCCGTACCTGATGGGTCAAAGTTAGAAAAACCTAACTTTACCTGCAGAAAAATCCAGCGGCGAGCGCCTACTGGACCTCGACCACGGCGGCCTCCTCCTTGCGGATGGAGAGCTCGTAGCCGCGCACGTTGATCTCGACGGGATCGCCGAGCGGTGCGACCTTGACCACCTTGAACGAGGTGCCCTTGATCAGGCCCATGTCCATGAGATGGCGGCGCAGGGCGCCCTCACCGTGCAGTTTGACGATCGTGGAGCTCTCGCCCACCTTCACGTCTCCCAGCGTCTTCATGTGTCCCCCTTTCTAAAGCTCGTGTGCCTACCCAAATCACAAATGCACACGAGAGGCTTGGCCGCCGGACCGTACCCGGTCGCCGAGCATCTCGCCGCAATAAGTGCGAAGAGTGCGTGTTGCCCGCGCCGCGCGCTAGACCAGGGTCATCACGTGCTGCGCGACCTTGGTGTCGAGCCCAAAGCGGGCCCCCAGCACGGTGACGATGATGTTGGCCCCGCTCGAGCTCACCACGTGGATGTCGTTGCCCTCGACGAAGCCGAGGTCGTTGAGGTGGTGCTTCATGTCGTCGTTGCCCTTGACGCGAGCGACCTTGACGGTCTCGCCTGCCTTGACCATCGAAAGCGGCATGGCGGGCATCTGCGGTCCTGCGGACATCCCAAACTCCTTTGCAAGCGGCACCGCGCATGCGCGGCGACCAACAGGTATGCGGCATAGCGAGGACTCCTGCGGCTGAACGCAGGGAATCCGCCGCAACGGCACGCGGCACGCGCAGCGGAAGTTAGCCCCATCTATGTTCGCTACAGTAAACTAGCACTCGGTTAACTTTTTTTAAAGAGTTAGAAGCGGATTACCCAAAAGTTTCTTTGGAACGAAGGGCGCGCCGCTCAAGAGCCGGGCGGCCAAACGGCCCCGATGGCTCGGCGAACGGTCGCGGGAGGCGCGTGAGGATGGGGCGCGTCCGTTGGCGTGGGCGGCGGCAGGGGCGACTAGGCCATCGTCTCTGGCGCTCTTCCACCCATGCTCTTCCGGAGCCTGCCCGCCCAACCATCTGGTGCCGTGCCTAAAGCAACAAACGAGCACCGAGCCAAAATGGCGGCTCCCCTTTCGAGAAGCCGCCATCGCAGCGCTGGTGTTATCGCACGCGCTCCTCGCCCGCACACGCAAAAAGCCCGCCGGGACCGATGCAGTCCCGACGGGCTTTTGAGTGAGTCATTCGAAACTCTGACGCAGCAGATCCAACCGCAGGCAAATCGCTCCCCCGCGCTACATCAGGCGCAGCGAGACCTCCTTGAGCTGTGCGCCCGAGACCGCGCTCGGGGCGGCCGACATGAGGTCGGAGCCGCTCGCCGTCTTGGGGAACGCCATGACGTCGCGGATGGAGTCGGATCCGGTGAGCAGCATGCACACGCGGTCGAGGCCGAGGGCGAAACCGCCCATCGGGGGCGCACCGAACTTGAGGGCCTCGAGCACGAAGCCGAACTGGGCCTCGGCGCGCTCCTCGGTAAAGCCGAGCAGCTTGAGCATGGCCATCTGCATCTCGGCGTTGTGGATGCGCATGCCGCCGCCGCCCGCCTCGAAGCCGTCCATGACGAAGTCGTAGGTAAAGCTGCCCGCGGCCAGCGGGTCGGCCTCGATCTTGGAGATGTCGCTCTCGGTGGGCAGGGTGAAGGGCTGATGCTCGGCGGCGTAGGCCTTGCGGTCCTCGTCCCAGTGGAAGAGCGGGAAGTTCACGACCCACAGGAAGTCGTGGCCCTCGCGCGGGAGCTCGAGCGCGTTGGCCATGTGGTTGCGCATGCCGCCGAGGATCTCGTCGGAGGCGAGGCGCGGGCCGGCGGCGAACATCACGAGGTCGCCGGGCTCGACGTCCATGCGCTCGCGCAGAGCAGCCATCTCCTCGTCGGAGAAGAACTTGACGATCGGGCTGTTGATGGAGCCGTCCTCGCGGAAGGCGATCCAGGCGAGGCCCTTGGCACCGAACGTGGAGGCCACGCCGGCGAGCTTGTCGATCTTGGCGCGGGCCCAGGTGCCGGCGCCCTTGGCGTTGATGGCCTTAACGACCGAGCCCTCCTCGTTGGCGGCGCTGGCGAACACCTTGAACTTGGAGTTGGCGAACACGTCGGTGAGGTCGACGAGGTGCATGCCAAAGCGGGTGTCGGGCTTGTCGGAGCCGTAGGTGTCCATGGCATCCCAGTACTCGATGCGGCGCAGCGGCGTGGGCATCTCCACGCCCATCTTGGCGAACGACTCGGCGAGCACCTCCTCGAGCGCGCTCATGACGTCGTTCTGGTCGACGAACGACATCTCGATATCGACCTGGGTGAACTCGGGCTGGCGGTCGGCGCGCAGGTCCTCGTCGCGGAAGCACTTGGCAACCTGGTAGTAGCGCTCCACGCCGCCAACCATGAGCAGCTGCTTGAGCAGCTGCGGCGACTGCGGCAGGGCGTAGAAGTTGCCCGGCTGCAGGCGGGAGGGAACGATGAAGTCGCGGGCGCCCTCGGGCGTGGACTTGAAGAGCGCCGGGGTCTCGACCTCCATGAACTCGCGGTTATGGAGCGCCTCGCGGATGGCGAAGGTGAAGTCGGAGCGGAGCTTGAGGTTCGACATCATCTCGGGGCGGCGCAGGTCGAGATAGCGGTAGCGCAGGCGCGTGTCCTCGCTGGTCTCGATGCCGTCCTCGATCTGGAAGGGCGGGGTCACGGAGGTGTTGAGCACCTCGGCCGCGTCGGTGAGGACCTCGACCTCGCCGGTGGCGAGCTTGGGGTTGACGGTCTCCTCGGAGCGGGCGCGCACGACGCCGTGGATCTTGATGGGCCACTCGGGGCGCATGGTCTCGGCGATCTTGAACGCGTCGCCGCCGGAGTGCTCCGGGTCGAAGGTGAGCTGCGTTAAGCCCTCGCGGTCGCGCAGGTCGCAGAAGATGAGTCCGCCATGATCGCGGCGACGGCTCACCCAACCGGTGAGGGTGACCTCCTCGCCCACGTTCTCGCGGCGAAGCTCGCCGCAGGTGCGCGTATGCATGGAATGGGTGTCGATGGGACGTGTGGTCTCGGCCACGGTTCCTCCTCTAGATCTGAGCCGCCCCGTGTCGGAACGGGCGGCGTGGTACAGACTGCGCGGCCTGCGTAAACCGCGCAGCCGCACACGGCGTCCCAGTGTAGCGCAGAGACCCAAGGCCGAGAACAACAATTAAAGACTCCATCACGCTAAAGCGCGACGGGTGAGGCGGGGCGGGCAGCGGCCGCCCCGACAACGGAGACGGCCGGCCACATCGCCCGAGATTCGGAGCGACAAGCCCGACGAAGTGTACTCAGGTACACGAGGAGGGTTGGAGCCCGAAGGTCGGGTGCCGTGGTCCGGCCGACCAGGTTAGATGTCTAAAGCTGCATGATATGCGGCATAAACCGCGTTCGTGATGCTCGACACGCGCGCCGCGTCGCCGATGACGCGCACGTAGGGGGCGCCGTCGCGCAGGGCGTCGACCGTCTCGGTGCGGGGGCGCTGGCCGAGCGCGCAGATAACGGTCTGGCCCGGGACCTCGATGCGCTCCCCCGCGGCGTTCTCGCACACCACGCCCGCGGCCGTGACCTCGAGCGCGCGGCAACCGGTGTGCACGGTCACGTACTTATCGACCTGCTCAAGAAGCAGCGGACGGTGGCGCACGTTGGCGTCGGGCGCGAGCTCGTCGCGCATCTCGATCAGCTCAACATGCTTGCCGCGCATGCCGAGCGCAATGGCGCACTCGCAGCCCGCAAGGCCGCCGCCCATGACGACCGCGGTGTCGGCCACCTCGTCCACGTGCTTGTAGTAGTCGTTCACCACGATCACGTTCGGGCCGTCGAGGCCCGGGATGCGCGGCACGAGCGGGCGGGCGCCCACGGCGACGATCAACGCGTCGGCCCCGAATTCGCGTGCGAACTCGGGCGTGACCGCGCAATTGAGCTCGATCTTTGCGCCGGCCTTGCGTGCCAGGCGCTCATAGGAGGCCGTGAGCTCGTACATCTCGCGCTTGAACGGCAGGGCGATCTCGCTCTTGAGCACGCCGCCGAGCTCGCTACTCGCCTCGCAGAGGGTCACGTCGTGGCCGCGGCGCGCGGCGGTATAGGCGGCATAGAGGCCGCCCGGACCGCCGCCCGCAACGAGCACGCGCTTGCGCTCGCACGCGGGCTGCACGTCAAAGCCCTCGAGCTCGCGGCCGATGAGCGGGTTCACGGTGCAGCGGCGCGTTGAGGTCTGCGCGCGCTCGGCCATGCAGGTGAAGCAGCGCAGGCAGTGCACGATCTCGCCCTCGCGCGACTCGCGGACCTTGCGCGGCAGCTCGGGGTCGGCCAAAAGCTCGCGCGCCATGTAGACGATGTCGGCCTGGCCGCTCGCGATAATCGCCTCCATCTGCTCGGGGTCGTTGATGCCGCCGATGGTCGCCACAGGAATGCTCACGTGCTTCTTGATCTCGGCCGCAAGGTACACGTTGCAGCCGTGGTCCTTGAACATCGAGGGGTGCGTGATGCCAAAACCGCGCTGGTAGGTGCCGGCGCTCACGTGGAGCAGGTCGATCTTGCTCTCGAGCGCATGCGCGATCGCCGTGCCTTCGGCCAGGTCGTAGCCGCCCTCAAAGAGCTCCGAGCCGCTCATGCGGAACTCGATGGGGAACCGCTCCCCCACCGCGACGCGCGCGGCATCGAGCACGCGCGCGGCAAAGCGGCAGCGATTCTCGAGCGAGCCGCCGTACTCGTCGGTGCGCTTGTTGAAGTACGGCGAGAGGAACTGATTGATGAGCCAGCCATGGCCGCCGTGGATCATGAGCATGCCGAAGCCCGCGCGCTTGGCGAGCCCCGCCACGTGGCCGTAGGCGGCCACGATCTCGTCGATCTGCTCGTGCGAAAGCTCGCGGACCTCCACGCCGTCGGGGCGCACGGTGGCGCTCGGGCCCCACTGGCACATCTCGTGCTGGCGCGTCTTGTCGGTCATGTAGGTGCCCGCGTACATGCCGGAGTGCGAGAGCTCGAGGCTCGCCACGGCCCCGTGGCGCGAGATCGCGTCGGCCGTATAGGTGGCGCTTGCGAGCGAGTTCAGGATCGACTCGTCCAGGTGATAGGCGTGGCTGCCGTCGGTTGCCGGGTGCACCATGCACTCCGAGACCGTCACCGCACCCGCGCCGCCGCGTGCGCGCAGCTCGTAGAACGCCGTGGACTTGGGGCCGATGCAGCCGTCGTTGGTGATGTCGGTGCCGCCCATGGGCGCCGAGAACATGCGGTTGCGAAACGTTGTCCCCGCGATCGTGATGGGCGAAAGCAGATGCGGGTAGCGGGCGATCGACGGACAAGACATGGGCAAGGGCTCCCTTCTAGGTTGTTGTGGACAGAATATTTGCAGGTTGTCTATATGTCAATGCTTACATGTTATGCACAACACTAAGCGCAGGGACGCAAAACTATGGGATACTGATTGCTGCAAACGCCGAACAGTTGGAGACACACCATGGGAACGCTGCGCTATGCCGTGCTGGGCCTGCTCAATCGCCGCGAGATGACGGGTTACGAGATCACCAAGGCCTTTGGCGAGGCGCTCTCGGAGTTCTGGAGCGCACGGCACAGCCAGATCTACCCGGAGCTCAAGAAGCTCGCGAACGAGGAGCTGGTGGAGTTCGAGTGCGAGGTCGCGGGCACGCAGCTCGAGCGCAAGCGCTACCGGCTCACCCCCGCCGGCAAGAAGGCCTTTTTGGCCTGGGAGCGCACCGACCACGAGCTCGGCGCCGTGCCCAAAGACGAGTTCCGCCTGCAGTTGTTCTTCTCGGACTGCCTGAACGAACGCGACCGGAACAGGCTCATCGACGCGCATCTTGAGCGCCACCATGCGCGGCTTACGTACCTCGAAGGCAACCGCGAGAAGCTCGGGCCCGCAGACGAGCTCGACGACGCCGGGCTCAGCGACTACCTGGTGCTGCTCGGCGCCATCCGGCGCGAAGAAGCCAACTGCGCCTGGCTCGAGGAATGCAAGCAGATCCTCGCGGACCGATAAGGCGACGTCATGGGCCGCTCGAACACTCGGCTCACGGACGCAATGCTGGGGACGGCGCTGGCAATCGCGGTGCGGCCCAGCCCGCCAAAC
>CAVDTO010000061.1:0-9152 GCA_963611895.1 bacterium | reverse complement strand
CTGCTCAGACAGTCCTGCTCGCACGGAGAGCACATTAAGTGCTCTCCGGCTCGTGCGGAAACTGCGCGCGAGGGTATAGGGCAGAACCTTAGGAAATAATACTAGAACATCTGTTCGGTTTAACGTATAATGGACTTGGAGCAGATGGGCCAACTCCCCTCTCTTAGACAGGAGTTGGATATGAGTACAGACGATGTTTTGACGTTGGTTTTACTTGTGATCGCTGCTATGGAGTTCGGCTTCCATATAGGCAACCGAATGAAATAGCCGCCCCCGCGTAATGCGAAGACGGCCACTTCTCACGCTATAAACGTGTAACGGAGTTGGCTAACCCGCTAGCACCGGGCGCCACCTGCTCCATCTTATACGAAGAGACGGGGTTCGCGCAAACCGCAAACCCCGTTTACCAAGCCGATACGCCCCATACTCTCGCGCTTAAACAGTCCCGCTCGTGCGGAAACTGCGCGCGAGGGCATAGGCCAGAGCCCAGGGCAGCTCGGTCGGTGCCTACAGCTCCGTTACCTCTACGGCGTTGTAGACCTCGTCCCACTTCTCGATGACCAGATGCCCGGTCTTGGGATCCATGGCGTTGAGCTTGCCGCAGGTGTTGGCGGTCTTGAGCACGGTCACGTCGTCGGCATCGGCGGCGATGGCGTGGGCAAAGCCCGCGATGGTCGAGTCGCCCGAGCCGGTCGCGTTCACAGCCGGAATCGGCGGCGTCACGGCGCGGAAGGCACGCCCGTTGTGGAAGCCCACGGAGCCGGCAGCACCCATGGACACGACGACCCAGGGGATGTTGGCAAAACGCGCGTCGGCGGCCAGGGCCTCGCGCAGGGCGTCGACGTCGTCGGTGGTGAAGCTCGTACCCAGAAGGCCGTTGATCTCGGTGAGGTTGGGCTTGACCAGCTCGGGCTTGACCTCGGCCGCAAGAGCCGCGTCGAGCGAGGCGCCCGAGGTATCGAGCAGCACCTTGGCGCCCGCCTCGCCAGCGATCCTGACGAGCTCGGCGTAGTAGCCGGCATCGACGCCGCGCGGCAGCGAGCCCGAGATGGTGACAACGCTGGCCTTGGCGGCGAGCTCGGTGAACTTGGCGGTAAAGGCCGCAAGCTCCTCGGGCGCGATCTCGGGGCCGCTCTCGAGCAGCTCGGTCTGATTGCCCTCGTGGAGCACGTTCAGGCAGATGCGGGTCTCGCCCTTGATGGGCACGAACTCGTTCTTGATGCCGTCGGCTTCCATGAGCTCGCCCATGTAGGCGCCCATGTGACCGCCGAGCAGGCCCGTCGCCACGACGTCGTCGCCCAGCTGCAGCAGAACGCGGCTCACGTTGAGGCCCTTGCCGCCGGCGGTCTTCTCGGGCGTCACGCGGTTCACGTCGTCGATGACGAGCTTGTCGAGCTGGTAGCGCGTGTCGACCGACGGGTTCATGGTTACGGTAAGGATCATGTTTGTCTCCTATTCTCAGGACCTCTCGGAACGGTCCCGGCAACACCAATATAAGGGGGTCGTCTAGAGAATCTCGATGCTAAAGGCGCGAACGACGGTCTCGCTCGGCTGAGCGATCAGACAGCCGCGCTTGTGTTCGAGCTCATCGTCCTCGTCGGAGCAGGTCGAAAGGCCGCCCCACGGCTCCACTGCCACGAAGTCGCCCGCGGGCTTGCTCCACACGATCAGATACGGGAACTCGGGGAAGCTCAGGCGCACGCCTTTGTCCTCGCCCTTCTTGGAGAGCACGACCACGCGGCTCTCGAGCACGTCGAAGATCGTCTCGGCAAAATCAAAGAGCTCGTGCGTGAGCGGAAGGTCGTGACCGACCATAGGGTTCTTGCTGCGGTTCTTCACATCGATAAGTCCCGTGGAGGGGACGGCGGTGCAGAGCTTCTCGGCCTCACGCTTCTCAAAGCGCAGCTCGTAGTCGGAGTAGCTCTCGCCCTCGTCGAGCGGGCACCTAAAGCCAGGGTGGCCGCCGATAAAGAACGGCATGCTCTCCGTGCCCTCGTTGTTGACCTCGTAGCTCACCTTGACCGCGCCACCCTCGAGCTCGTAACGCGCGACGATCTTGAACGGATAGGGGTACTGCTCGAGCAGCTCCGCATGATCTGCCGAGCTGAGGCTCAGGGCGAGCATGTTCTCGGCCTGCTCCTCGAGCTTCCACTCCTGCTTGCGCGCAAAGCCGTGGCGCGCCAGGTTCACCTCGTGGCCGGCGAGCGTCGTCGCATGATCATCGCGCAGACCGCCGCAGATGGGAAAGCAGATCGGCGCCTGCCCCGACCACACCGCGGGGTCGCCCTGCCACAGATACTCGCGCCCGTCCGCCTTGATCGAGGTGAACGAACCGCCCTCAGTCGTAAGCCCAACGGAAATCTTACCGTTCGTAAGGCCATATTCCATGGAACCGCTCCTTGCAAATCACGCGCCCGCGGGCGCTTCCATACGTTTGCGCTCCCCTGCCGAGGCGCCATCGACGCGCCGAACAAAACAGAGCGGCCTGCGTTCTCGTTCATTCTACGCAGACCGCCCCGGGGGAGCATGTTGGCTCTTGGCGCTGTGCCTCAGGTTTCGAAAGCAAACGCAACAGACCAGTTGTTATCGGAGCGGTCAAACGTACTTTCAAACCCAAGAGGAACCTAGGTCGAACTAACGTCAGCGAGTCCGGCGTTTGTTAAACGGCGGAACCAGAGTTAGTCGTGATATTCGCCGCGGTCCCACTTCTCGAGGAACTCGTCGAAGAAGTGCGGGTCGGCCTGCGCCTCGGCGTCGGCCTTGTTGACGGCGTCGATCTTGGCAACGAGGGCGTCGTGCTCGGGGGTCTTCTCGTACCCCTGCTCGATGAAGGCGAGCATGATGTCGGCCATGAGGAACTCGCCGGTGATCTTGCCGCCGAAGCCCACGATGTTGGCGTTGAGCTCGCGACGGGCATAGAGGGCGGAGGTCATGTCGCGAACGAGGGCGCAGCGGGCGCCGGGAACCTTGTTGACGGCGTTGGTGATGCCGATGCCCGTGCCGCAGAGCGCAACGCCCAGGTCGGCGCGGCCCGAGGCCACGGCCTCGCCCACGGCCTTGCCGTAAATCGGGTAGTGCGTGCGCGAGTGGCTGTAGGTGCCGCAGTCGAGCACCTCGTAGCCCGCCTGCTCCAGGCGGTCGGCCAGGTAGATCTTTTCGTCGGTGACGATGTGGTCGCAACCGATAGCGATGGTCTTCTTTTCGCTCATTGTGATAGTCCTTTCGTGCGTGAGTTCTCGAAAAAGCGCGGCGCTACGCCATCTTGTTGAGCATGTCGACACGGATCTGGTGACGACCGGCGGCGTAATCGGCCTTGAGGAACTCACGGGCGATGCGGCGCGCCACGTCGTCGCCCACGACGCCGGCGCCCATGCAGAGCATGCGCGCGTTGTTGTGCTCGCGCGTCATGTACGCGGAGCGCTCGTCGGAGATGTTGGCGGCGACCATGCCCTTCACGCGCGTGGCAGCCATGTACGAGCCCACGCCGTACTCGTCGAACGAGAAGCCCTGCGAACCGTCGTTCTCGAGCAGGTCGGCGGCGACGGCCGTGGCGGCATCGACGAAATCGGCGGCCGGGGTCTCCGAAAGGTCGACGACCTCGTGGCCATCGGACACGAGTGCCTCCTTCACGACCTCCTTGAGCGGCATGCCGTTCGCATCGGAAGCGATAACAACCCTCATGACATCCTCCTTATATGCGCGCACATGCAGGCGCGCGCCTGGATTGGCAGTTTGACCGAGACGGCGCGGGTAACCGGGATTCCGCGCGAGCCTCGTCCTTCACGTGTATTTGAACATATTCGAACACCGACAGCAAGGCTTTTCTGTTCGCTATTGTGCTTTTATGAACTGTAACCGTTCATCGGGCGTTTTCTACCGTTCGCAAATTGCGCATTCCTGTTTGTATCTGAACGAAGGCGTGTTTGTTAATGTTGTCCGCGTAAGATCTGCAGCGCGTTAGCCCGGACGCGATGCCATCGCACACACGATTCCGCATCGAGCGAAAGGACTGTAATGGCTACCAAAGAAGAAATCTCCATGGTCGGATTCGAGATCGTCGCCTACGCCGGCGACGCCCAGACCGACCTGCTCGCCGCGCTCGACGCCGCTCGCGAGGGCGACTTCGAGAAGGCCGAGAAGCTGCACAAGGATGCCAGCGACGCCCTCATCGGCGCGCACGACACGCAGACCAAGCTGCTCTCGCAGGAGGCCGGCGGCGGCGAGATGGACATGACGTTCATCATGGCCCACGCGCAGGACACCCTCATGACCACCATGATCCTCGAGAAGCAGACGCGCTTCACCATCGACGCCTACAAGCGCATCGCCGCGCTCGAGGCCAAGCTCGGCTAAGCGGGCACCGCGCGCACGCGCACCAAACCAGACCCCCTTTTTCCAAAACCGCCGCCGGAACGCATCCGACGGCGGTTTTTGCATGGGGCGCAAACGCCCCGCGCAGGCAAAGGCCCCCGCCGTCCCTGCGGACGACGAGAGCTCTCGCTTTTGTCGTTTGTCGTCTATCGCTTATTCAAAAGCATCCGGACGGCCGCATCTGGACATCCGAGCCCGGGCGTTTGAACCCGTACGCCCGATTCTGGACACCCAGGCATCCACGCGGTCCCCCGGCCCATGTCGAACCCGCGCTACAGCTCCTCGCCGTTGGTCTCGATCACGTGCTTGTACCAGGCAAAGCTGTCCTTCTTGAGGCGCCTGCCGGTGCCCTCGCCCTTGTTATCGAGGTCGACGTACACAAAACCGTAGCGCTTGGTCATCTCGCCCTGCGAGCACGACACGATGTCGATCGGGCCCCAGGCGGCATAGCCGAAGATGTCCACGCCGTCGCGCACGGCCTCGCGCATCGCCGCGATGTGCTCGCGCAAGAACGCGATGCGGTACTCGTCGTGCACTGCGCCGTCCTCGACCTCGTCGAAGGCACCCAGGCCGTTCTCGGCCACGAACAGCGGCAGGCCGTAGCGCTCCCAATAGCGGTTGAACGCGATCCTAAAGCCGGTGGCGTCGATCGGCCAGCCCCAAGCGGACTCCTCGAGTGCGGGGTTGCGCACCGGCTTGAAGAGGACGTTCTCCTCGGTCGCGCCGGCAGACATGGCCATGGTCGAGTAGTACGAGAACGAGATGAAGTCCACCGTGTTCTCGCGCAGCAGCTCCAGATCGCCCTCGGCAACGTCGAGCTCAACGCCGTGGTCCTTGAAGAACCGGAGCATGTAGCCCGGGTACTCGCCGCGGGCGAGGACGTCGGTGTAGAAGTTGTCGTTGAGGTCGGTCGCCTGCTCGGCCGCAAGCATGTCCTCAGGCTTGGAGGTGAGCGGGTAGAGCGTGTTCGCGCAGGTCATCGCACCGATCTTGAGCTCGGGATAGTTCTCGTGCGCCATCTTTGACACAAGGGCGCTCGCCACGAACTGGTTGTGCACGGCCTGGAACACCTTGGAGCCGTACGACTCGTACTCGCCGCGGAGCACTCCCAGGCTGCCGAACTCGCCCCAGCCGCCCAGGCAGTTGATCTGGTTGAACGGGATCCAATACTTAACCTTGCCGTGGTAGCGCTTGAGCAACACGCGAGCGTAGCGCTCGTAGAACTCGACCACGCGGCGGTCGGCCCATCCGTGATAGGTCGTCACCAGGTTCGCGGGCATCTCGTAGTGCGAGATCGTCATGACCGGCTCGATCCCAAGCTCGAGCATCTTGTCGATCAGGCGGTCGTAGAACGCAAGGCCGGCCTCGTTGGGCTCGGCGTCGTCGCCGTTGGGGAAGATTCGGCTCCAGGCAAACGAGGTGCGGAAGCACTTGAAGCCCATCTCGGCCAAAAGCTCCAGGTCCTCGGCATAGGTGTGGTAGAAATCGATGCCGCGGCGGCGCGGGTAGTTACCGGTGCGATCGGCGAGTGCCTGCTCGATCTCGGCCTTGGTGTGGCTGAAGCCCACGACCTGCATGCGGTCGTACTCCTCGGGCAGGATCTCGATGTCGGCGATCGAGGGGCCCTTGCCGTCCTCGTCCCATGCGCCCTCGGCTTGGTTGGCCGCGATGGCGCCGCCCCACAGAAAGTCCTGCGGGAATCCGTCGGGGACGTTCAGATGCTGCGCGCTTGCGTTAGTCATTGGTCTTCTCCTCGAGCTTGCGGTACAGGGCGATGATCTGCTGGGTCAGGTTGACCTCGCTGTTGATGGTCATGAGCGTATCTTGCGCATGGGTGAAGAGCAGCGTGGTATGGAGCTCCTCGTCCTCGATGGAATCCTGGATCATGTCGGTCTGCATCGCGTGGGCGCGGGCGATCTCGGCCTTGGCCTCGGCCACCTTGGCATCCACGTCTGCGGCCGGGGCGTCGGCGAGGACCATCTTGACGGCCTCGCCGAGCATCTCGCGGCAGTCGCCGGCATGCAGGATGATCTGCATCGCGGATTGGTTGAAGTCTTCGTTGGTATGCATGTCGAACTCCTTGCGGGCGAGGCGGCGGGGGCCGATGGGCTACGGGCGGCCCGCCGCCGCTTGGTTGTTTTGGGGTGTCTACGCGGTCGCGGATGCCGCAGACGCCTTCTCCTGCTTGGCGTCGGCCTTATTTGCCTGCTTATCGGCCTTCTCCTCGGCCTTGGCCTGCTCCTCCTCAAGGCACTGCCTGTCGTAGACCTTGAAGAACGGGAAGTAGATGAGCCACGAGAGCACGAAGATGAACAGGCTGAAGACCACGCCCTGAACGCCGCCGACGGCAAAGGCGCAGATCGGCTGGGGCAGGTACCAGAACGCCCAGGTGTTGGTAATCATGGGGACGAGCCCAAAGTGCATGGCGAGCCAGATGGCGAGCGGGGCCAAAAAGCCGATGATCCACATCGGGACCATGAGGATCGGGTTGAAGGCGATCGGCGCGCCGAAGACGAGGGGCTCGTTGATGTTGCAGATCGAGGGCACGATGGTCGTCTTGCCGATGATCTTGCACTTCTCGGACTTGGCCATGAAGAACATCATGAGCGCAAGGGCAAGTGTGGCGCCGCCGCCACCGAGGCTCCAGTAGTAGCCGATGCCGTAGGCGTTGACGGCCGTTGCGGCATGGCCCGCGGCCACGGCCGCCTGGTTCACGGCGATGCCATTCATGACGAGCGTGGTCTCGATGGGCAGCAGAACCCAGGTCGAGATGCCGAAGGTGTAGAGGAACGAGTACTCGACGAAGTAGAAGAACGTGAACCCGAGCACGTTGTCGCCGACCGCCACGATCGGGCTGAACGCGGCGCAGATGATGTCGGACAGATTGATGTGCAGCTGGAAGGTGAAGAGCCAGCCCACGACGACGATGACCAGGATGGGGATCAGCGTATCGAACCAGACGGTGATGAAGTCGGGAATGGCCGAGTCCCCGCCAAAGAACGAGTGCTTGGCAAAGGCGTTCATGACGGCCGCTACGAACACGCCCGAGACAAGCGCGGCGATCATGCCGCCGTTACCGAGGTTGGAGACGGCGAACGTGAGGTTCGAGCCGGCCTTGTCGAACGTCGGACCCGAGATGAGCAAAAAGAACGCGACCCCCGCGATACCGGCCTCCTTGGCCGTCTTCTTGTTGCGCTTCTTGGTCATGATGAGCGAGGGCACCAGGTAGGCCAGGTAGAGCGAGAGCAGACCCATCGAGAACGTGTTGATGGGCGAAAGGTCGGAAAAGCCCTCGATAAGGCCGCCGAATGCCGAGAACAGCGAGACGAACGAGCCGATGAAGATCATGGGCATCGCCGTAAGGATGGCCTCCTGGATCGCGGCGATCCACGGGTTGCGCGCGATCTTGTTCATCTTGGGAGCGAACGAGTCGGTCATCCAAGCCATTATCTTTTCCATGAGGCCCCCTTAAGCCATGGAGGGAAGCCCGAGCACGAAATCGCACACGGCGCTGCCGTCGAGATTGCCGTAGGGCTCCTTGGGGATGATCGCGACCTTCACGTCGTAGGGCTCGGCGATCTCCTCGAGGTCGTCGATCATGTAGGCCAGGTGCGGGCCGACAAGTAGCAGATCGATCTGATCGATGTAGTCCTCGACCACGGAATCGCTGCGGGCCTGGACGCTCCAGTCGAGGCCGCGCTCCTTGGCCGCGCCGCGGATGGCCTTGGCCATGAAGCCGCTCGAGGCGCCGCTGCCGCACACGAGCAGGATGTTCTTCTTTGCCATAGTGGGTCCTTTCTCTCAAGGTCGAACCAATCGGCCGACCTACAGCTCCTTTTTGCAGTACTCGGAGAGGCTCTGGGCATCCTGCTCCTCGGTGTCTCCCTCAACCGAAAAGCGCACCGTCTCGCCCGACTTGATGCCGAGCGCCATGATGCCGATCATGCCCTGGGCGTTCGTCGCCTTCTCGCTCCCCTGCTTGCCGAGCATCACCGTGGAGCCGAGCCCGGTAGCAAAACGCGCGAGGCTCGCCGCAGGGCGCGAATGCAGCCCCGCCGGCTCCGTGATGACGTAATCGAACTCTTTCATGCTGTTGCTCCTTGGTTCTTGCTCGTTGCGTTCGCTTATTGGGCCCGCGAACATAGTCCCGCTCGAGGGCGCGTGCATCGACCGATGTTGTGCACCGCACCCGTGCAGCGCCCGTGCCCGCCCCGTTTGCACGGGTGGGGTGCAAATACCGGATAGCGGGCATGCGCGCACCGCGCACCGTTCTCTATAAAATGGGAGCGCATCAACCGAGGCCCGACCGAACGCATAGCGGAGGTGCAACCATGGCCCAGAACAAAGACCAAGAGCTCGTGCGGCTCCTTAAGACCAGCCCCACGCCGCTCACCGCCCGCACGCTCTCGGAGCGCCTCGGCGTCTCGGTCCGCACGGTCAAGAGCTACGTCAAGCGCGTCAACGAGTCGGGTACCGCGCGCATCGAGTCGAGCCAGAACGGCTACCGCATCCTCGCAGGCGACGACGAGACGGCCCCGACACGCGCAACCGGCGGCACCCAGGGCGCCGCCGCACCCGGCAGCGATGTGCCGCAGAACAACCTCGAGCGCGCGGCCTACGTGGTAAATCGGCTCTACCAAGAGTCCGGCGAGTTCAACGTCTTCGACCTGTGCGAGGAGCTCTACATCAGCATCTCCACCCTAAAGACGGTCCTCTCCATCCTGCGCCGCAAGCTCGGGCGCTTCGGTCTGCGCCTCGTGCAGTCCGAGAACCGCATACAT
>CAVDTO010000060.1:0-9240 GCA_963611895.1 bacterium | reverse complement strand
CCCGATAGCAAGGTCCCTATTAAATTCGTCAAGCATGGCACCGCTCGGCTGCGGTGCCGCGGGCAAACCCTGCCGGGTGTTCTGGGACCTCGCCGAGGCTAAGGCCTTGCCGACGAAGGGCTCGGCATCTAGCTGTTGCATTCGTTCAAGGAAGAGCAGGCATGAGAAAACCGAACTGCTCCGTTTAGACGGGGCAGCTCGGTTTTTGCGTGCGGCGTAGGTTGTGCGGTGCGTCTACGAGCGGTCGACGTTGGGGTCGCGCTTGAGCGGCTGCACGTCGAGGAAGCTCGTGCTCTGCGACTCGTCTCCGCCCTCGGTGGGGGAGCAGCTCTTGGCGCCAAAGAGGAAGTAGCCCTCAAAGCAGATGACGAGCACGAGCGCGACGAGCGTCACGATGAGCGCGATCTTGCTGCGTCCCGACGGCGCCTCGATGGGATCCTCTTGCAAAAGCCCGTCGAACGAGTCGTACTCGTCGAGCACCTCGTCGCTCGTGGCCATGCGTGTGCCGAATCCGCTGAGCCCCGGCCCGCTCACGGCGATGTCGTCGGCGTCGTCTGCGGGGGTGACTCCGTCTGCATAGCCAACGGCATCGGCAGGGTAGGCATCGTCGGCGCTCGGCGCATCAGCTCCGTACGAAAGCGCGGCGTGCGCTGCATTGCCAGGGAAGGCGTCGGAGTCGCGTGCGGCGACTGCCTGCTGTGCGGCTTCGCGCTCGGCAAGGTAGCGGAGGTCGTCGGCCGAGAGGACGAGCGTCTCGTCGGGGGAGAAGCGCGGGCGCGCCTCGCTGGGCTTCTTCATATGGAGCGCGGCGGGCCTGGTGAGCGCCGGCGCACTTGCTGCTCCCGATGCGCTCGCGGCGCCCTCACCGGCGTCCGCGCGAATCTCGCGCGCGTCCGGGTTCTCGTCGAATGCGTCGTTGTTCACCATGGTCGCCTCCCCTCGACATTTCCCTGATTATATGTGCAACGGTCCTGCACGGGCATGCAGAACGCGCGACCCATCGCCAACGGCCCTCACTCGGAAGGCCGTGTCTGATGCTGCTGCTATTTGTAGCCAAAATGGTTGCCTTTATGCCGACGCTCTCGGGCAATATCCTGGTTGTTCCACGGCCCGTCCCAACGGTCCATCTTCCAATACCCCCGCATACCCCGACCCCATCGTCCGGGCGGCAGCAAGCATGGCCCGCCGCGCGTCTTGTGCCTGCCATGTGCCCGCGGTCCCTTCTCACCCTCGTGCGGTCCTTATGGATTTGTGCAGGTCGCAAGGTTTTAGTGGCGCTGCTCCGCGCAAGCGCGTATAGTAACGACTGTTTTGTCGGCTCCTGCCGGATCGAGGCCGCGCGACCCCATGCCATAGGGCGCAGCGGTTCCGCAGGAGGCACGAGGACAACCCGCGGAGCCAGCCGGCTCCAAGAGGCCAAGCCCCGTGCTTAAAACCCCATTAAGGAGTGAACATGGCAGATAAGTACGTCCCGCGTCTCAAGGCCAAGTACAACGACGAGGTCAAGGGCCAGCTCCAGGACAAGTTCGAGTACAAGAACGTCATGATGATCCCGAAGTTCGAGAAGATCGTCGTGAACATGGGTGTCGGCGAGGCCGCCACGGACTCCAAGGCCATCGACGGCGCCGTCCGTGACCTTCGCGCCATCACCGGCCAGCAGCCGATGATCACCCGCGCCCGCAAGTCCATCGCTACCTTCCGCCTGCGCGAGGGTATGCCCATCGGCTGCAAGGTCACCCTCCGCGGCGACCGCATGTGGGAGTTCTTCGATCGTCTGACCTCCGTCGCCATTCCGCGTATCCGCGACTTCCGCGGCATCTCCGCCAAGTCCTTCGACGGCCGCGGCAACTTCTCCATGGGCGTCACCGAGCAGCTGATCTTCCCCGAGATCGACTTCGACTCCGTCGACCACCAGCGCGGCATGGACATCACCATCGTCACCACCGCCAACACCGATGAGGAGGCCAAGGCTCTTCTCGACGCCTTCGGTTTCCCGTTCAAGAAATAACTTGGTTCATCTGCGGTGCGGCCGCCGGGCTCAAAAGGGGCTCGGCGGCCTCCCGCGAACAATACTCAAACGTGAGGAGGATATAAGTGGCTAAGACATCGATGATCGTCAGGTGCAATCGCGAGCCGAAGTACTCGACCCGCAAGTACACGCGCTGCCAGCGCTGCGGCCGTCCGCATTCGGTCTACCGCAAGTTCGGCCTGTGCCGTGTCTGCTTCCGCGAGCTTGCACTCAAGGGCGAGCTTCCCGGCATCAAGAAAGCCAGCTGGTAAGTCACTGCCAGCGTCTCGGGATTCATCCCGAAGACAGGGAAACGTGCTAGAAAGGCTCCACCGTTAAGGGCGGGGGAGAACCGCAAGCGCGTGTTCATCAAGAACGAAGGAGAATCTGTATGAACCTTACAGACCCGATTGCAGATATGCTTACGCGCATCCGTAACGCTAACTCTGTGAACAAGGCCACGGTCTCCATGCCGAGCTCTAAGAAGCTCGTGGAGATCGCCCGCGTGCTCCATGAGGAGGGCTACATCGAGAGCTACGATGTCGAGGACACCAAGCCTCAGAAGACCCTTCACATCACGCTTAAGTACGGTCCCAAGAAGACCAAGGTCATCAACGGTATCCGCCGCATCTCCAAGCCGGGCCTGCGCAAGTACACCGGCGTTGCCGACATGCCGCGCGTCCGCGGCGGCCTGGGTACCGCAATCATTTCTACCAGCAAGGGTGTTCTCGCCGACCGCGATGCTCGCAAGATGGGCGTCGGTGGCGAGATCGTCGCTTACGTCTGGTAGTCCCCGGTAGGTAGAAGGAAAGGAGATCACCGTGTCTCGTATCGGTAATAAGCCTGTCCAGATTCCCGCCGGAGTCGAAGTGACAGTCAACGGCAACCACATCGCCGTCAAGGGCCCCAAGGGCACCCTCGAGATGGACTTCTACGAGAAGCTCACCATCAACATCGAGGACAACGAGCTCACCGTGAGCCGCCCCGACGACGAGCGCGACAGCCGCGCCCGTCACGGCCTCACCCGCGCTCTCATCGCCAACATGGTCGAGGGCGTCACCAACGGTTTCGAGAAGAAGCTCGAGCTCGCGGGCGTCGGTTACCGCGTGCAGCAGAAGGGCAAGGGCCTGGAGTTCTCGCTCGGCTTCTCGCACCCCGTGATCGTCGAGGCTCCCGAGGGCATCACCTTCGAGGTTCCCGACAACACCCACGTGAACGTCAAGGGTATCGACAAGCAGCAGGTCGGCCAGGTCGCCGCGGAGATCCGCGGTCACAAGCCGCCTGAGCCCTACAAGGGCAAGGGTATCCACTACGTCGGCGAGCACATCCGTCGCAAGCTCGGCAAGGCCGCCAAGTAGTAGACGCCATCCGCTTTTAAGACCGGCACCCTGTCAGGTGCCGGCGAGTCCGAACTTTTAGGAGTTTACGTATGAACAAGAACAAGGCGAAGCTGGCGGGTCTCAAGCGTCGTCAGCGTCGTGTTCGCGGCAAGATCTCGGGTACCGCCGAGCGTCCGCGTCTCCGCGTGACCCGCACCAACGCCAACATCTACGCTCAGGTCATCGACGATTCCGAGGGCAGCAGCAAGACCATCGTGTCCGCTTCCACCCTCGAGGCCGATTTCAAGGGCACCGCCACCTCCAACAAGGAGGCGGCCGAGAAGGTCGGCAAGCTCATTGGCCAGCGTGCCATCGAGGCCGGCGTGAAGGTCGTCACCTTCGACCGCGGTGGTCGCATCTACCATGGCCGCGTCAAGGCCCTCGCCGACGGCGCCCGTGCCGCCGGTCTCGAGTTCTAGGAGGTATGTAGCACATGGCTCGTAATCAGAAGCAGCAGCGCGAGGCCTCCGAGTTCGAGGAGCGCGTCGTATTCATCAACCGCGTGTCGAAGACCGTCAAGGGCGGCCGTCGCATGAGCCTCGTGGCTCTCGTCGTCGTCGGCGACGGCAAGGGCAACGTGGGCGTCGGCATGGGCAAGTCCGCCGAGGTGCCCCTGGCCATCTCCAAGGCTTCCATCGACGCCAAGAAGAACATGTTCCACGTGCCGGTGACCGACGAGGGCACCATCCCGCACGAGGTTCTCGGTCACTACGGTGCCGGCCGCATCGTCATCAAGCCCGCTGTCGAGGGTACCGGCGTCATCGCCGGTGGCGCCGTGCGCCCCCTCTTCGAGCTTGCCGGCATCAAGAACGTCCTCTCCAAGTCCCTCGGTACCGACAACGGCCTCAACATCATCAAGGCCGCCGTCGAGGGTCTCAAGGAGCTCTCGAGCCCCGCTGAGGTCGCGGAGCGCCGCGGTCTCACCGTTGCCGAGATGTTCGTCGGTAAGGAGAACTAAGCATGGCTGACACCATCAAGATCAAGCAGGTCCGCAGCACCGCCGGTTGCAAGCAGGACCAGGTCCGTACCATCCGTGCCCTCGGCCTCCACAGGATCCGCGAGGTTGTCGAGCGTCCTGACAATGAGTCCGTTCGCGGCATGATCTTCAAGGTCAAGCACCTTGTCGAGATTGTAGAGGAGTAGCAAATGCAGCTTCACGATCTTACCCCCGCGCCGGGTTCCACCAAGAACCGCAAGCGCATCGGCCGCGGCAATTCCTCTGGTCACGGCACCACCGCGGGTCGCGGCCAGAAGGGCCAGCTCTCCCGCTCCGGTGGCGGTAAGGGCGCCGGCTTCGAGGGCGGCCAGACCCCGCTCGCGATGCGCCTGCCCAAGCTCCCGGGCTTCCGCAACCCCCGTCGCATCGAGTACACGCCGATCAACGTCGAGCGCCTCGATGCCAAGTTCGAGGATGGTGCCGTGATCGACGGCGCCGCCCTCAAGGCCGCTCGCATCACCAAGAGCGAGTTCGAGCCCGTCAAGATCCTCGGCAACGGTGACCTCACCAAGAAGTTCACGGTCAAGGTCGACAAGGTCTCCGCTTCCGCGAAGGCCAAGATCGAGGCCGCAGGAGGGTCGGTCGAGCTCCCGTGCTAAATGGTCTTAAGAATGCTTTCCGCGTCAAAGAACTGCGCGACAAGATTCTTTTTACCATAGCTATGCTCGTGCTGTACCGTGTCGGTGCGCACGTTCCCGTGCCCGGTGTCCCCTTCCAGGGGATGCTGGGCCTTTTCCAAAGCAGCAACTCCGGTGTTGCTTCGGGAGCTATGGCCCTTCTGAATCTTTTCTCGGGTGGCGCCCTGAGCTACGTGTCGGTGTTCTCGCTCGGCATCATGCCCTACATCACCTCCTCGATCATCCTCCAGATGCTCCAGGCCGTGGTGCCCTCGCTGCATGAGCTTGCCCGCGAGGGCGAGGTCGGCCAGACCAAGATCACGCAGTACTCGCGCTACCTCACGCTCGCGCTTGCGATCCTGAACTCGATCGGCTACCTGTTCCTCTTCAAGAACTTCGGTATCGAGTTCAACGGCGCCGGTGCGCCCGAGATCGTCTTCGACATCCTCGTCGTGGGCACGCTCGTGGCCGGTGCCATGCTCATCATGTGGATCGGCGAGCTCATCACCCAGCGCGGTATCGGCAACGGCATGTCGCTGATTATCTTCGCGAACATCATGGCGGGCCTGCCCCAGGCCATCTTCTCCTCCGTGGAGGACGGCACCACGGGCATCATCGTCACCGTCGTGATCTTCGTCGTGATCCTCGCGGTCATCCCGCTGATCGTGTTCCTCGAGCGCGGCCAGCGCCGCATCCCGGTACAGTACGCCAAGCGCGTCGTCGGTCGCCGCATGATGGGTGGCCAGTCCACCTATCTGCCGATCAAGGTCAACACTGCGGGCGTCGTGCCGATCATCTTCGCCTCCGCGCTGCTGTACTTCCCGGCCCAGATCGCCGTGTTCTTCCCCGGCATCGACTGGATCCAGAACGTCTCCGGCGCTCTCTCCTCGGGTTGGCTCAACTGGGTGCTCAACGTCGTGCTCATCGTGTTCTTCGCGTACTTCTACACCTCCATGGTGTTCAACCCCGACGACACGGCCGACAACCTCAAGAAGCAGGGCGGCTTCATCCCGGGCGTGCGTCCGGGCAAGGCCACCGCTGCCTACATCAAGAACGCGCTCAACAAGATCACGCTTCCGAGCGCCGTGTTCCTGGCGTTCATCGCGATCGTCCCGTCGATCGTCTTCGCCTTCACGAGCAACCAGCTGATCCAGTCGTTCGGCGGCACCTCGATCCTGATCATGGTCGGCGTCGTGCTCGACACCATCGACAAAGTCGAGGGTCAGCTCAAGATGTACGACTACGACGGTTTCTTCAAGTAAGAGTGAGTAGGGAGTAGGCATGAACATCGTTCTGTTGGGCGCCCCGGGCGCCGGCAAGGGCACCGTCGCGCAACAGCTCGTCGCGGAGTTCGGGGTGGCTCACATCTCGACCGGCGACCTTCTGCGCGCCGCCGTCAAGGGCGGCACCAAGCTCGGCGTCCAGGCCAAGAAGTACATGGACGCCGGCGAGCTCGTTCCCGATCAGCTCGTGATCGACCTCGTCAAGGAGCGCCTCGCCGCCGACGACGCCCAGAAGGGCTTCATCCTCGACGGCTTCCCGCGCAACACCGCCCAGGCCGTCACGCTCGATTCCGAACTCGGCGCCATGGAGCGCTCGCTCGATTGCGCCCTGCTCGTCGACGTTGAGTCCAAGGTCATCGTCAACCGTCTCTCCTCGCGCCGCACCTGCCGCGCCTGCGGCCACACCGGCACCGCCGACATGGACGTGTGCCCCACCTGCGGCGGCGAGATGTACCAGCGCGACGACGACAAGCCCGAGACCATCCAGAACCGTCTCGCGGTCTACGAGAAGAACACCGCGCCGCTGGTGGAGTACTACCGCGGCCAGGGTCTGCTCAAGACCATCGACGGCGACCAGACCATGGACGCCGTCTACGCGAGCGCCAAGGAAGCCCTCGGTCTATGATCAAGATCAAGTCTCTCGACGATATCGAGCAGATGAAGAAGGCCGGCGCCCTCTCCAAGATGGCGCTGCGCCACGTCGGGGCGCTCGTTCGCCCCGGCGTTTCCACCTTTGAGCTCGATCAGCTCGCCGAGCAGATCATTCGCATGCACGGCGGCACCCCGGCGTTCAAGGGCTACTGCGGGTTTCCGGGCTCGATCTGCGCATCGGTGAACGATGCGGTCGTGCACGGGATTCCCAACCCCGAGATCATCCTGCGCGACGGCGACATCGTGTCCGTGGACACGGGCGCCGTCGTCGACGGTTGGGTGGGCGACAACGCGTGGACCTTCTACGTGGGCACGCCCGCACCCGAGGTCAAAGCGCTCTGCGAGATCACGCGCGACTGCCTCAAGGCCGGCATCGAGGCCGCCGTTCCCGGCAACCGTATCGGCGACATCGGTTCCGCCGTCCAGACCCTTGCCGAGAAGAACGGCTACGGGGTCATCCGCGACTACGTGGGCCACGGCGTGGGCAAGCGCATGCACGAGGAGCCGAACGTCCCCAACTACGGCAAGCCCGGCAGGGGAGTGGAGCTCGTCCCCGGCATGGTGATCGCGATCGAGCCCATGATCACGATGGGTACCAACCACGTGGTCAACGGTCGCGACGGCTGGCTCGTCTCCACCAAGGACCACCTGCCCGCCGCGCATTACGAGAACACGGTCGCCATCACGGTGGACGGCCCCGTGATCCTCACCTCCGACGCCCAGGGGCCCTGGTGCTCCATGGCCGGCGGAGATATGTAGGCATTACGCAAATTCATCTACGGCTCCAAGCGTGCTGTAGAATATCCAATCGCTGTCGTTTTATAGAGAAAGATGATTGCATGAAGAAGGAAGACGCTATCGAACTCGAGGGCACGGTCACCGAGCCTCTGCCCAACGCGCAGTTTCGTGTCGAGCTCGAGAACGGTCATACGGTTCTCTGCACCATTTCGGGCAAGATCCGCATGAACTACATCCGCATTCTCCCGGGTGACAAGGTCGTCGTGGAGCTTTCCCCGTACGATCTCACCAAGGGCCGCATCACCTATCGCTATAAATAGCGTCGGCTCCATAGCGCAATCCATCCGATCGCAGGCTTAGCTCAACCTACGGTCGGATTGTGCATGAAGACCAGCCATTCGTTTTTTACGCCTGCGGCTGGGCGAGTAGATAGTAGGAGTAGTTTGAGCACTACCGAAAGGAAGAACGATGAAGGTACGTCCTTCGGTCAAGAAGATGTGCGATAAGTGCAAAATCATCAGGCGCCACGGTAAGGTCCTCGTCATCTGCGAGAACCCCCGTCACAAGCAGCGTCAGGGTTAATGAGAGGAGATTACGTTGGCCCGTATTAATGGTGTCGACCTTCCGCGCGAGAAGCGCGTCGAGATCGGTCTGACCTACATTTACGGCATCGGCCGCACGACTGCCACCAAGATCTGCAACGAGTGCGAGATCAACGTGGACACCCGCGTCAAGGATCTTACTGAGGATGAGGTCGACCGCATCCGTAAGTACATCGACGAGACGCACATGATGGTGGAGGGCGACCTCCGCCGTGAGCGCAACCAGAACATCAAGCGCCTTATGGACATCGGCTGCTACCGCGGCCTCCGTCACCGCAAGGGCCTCCCGGTCCGCGGCCAGCGCACCCACACCAACGCTCGCACCCGCAAGGGCCCGAAGCGTCAGATCGGTGCTAAGAAGAAGAAATAAGGAGCGCTAGATAGATGGCTACTGCTAAGAAGAACGTTCGCGCTACCCGTCTTAAGCGCGCGGACCGTAAGAACGTCTCCGTGGGCCAGGCTCACATTCGTTCCACGTTCAACAACACGATCATCTCGATCACCGATCCCCAGGGCAACGTCATTGCCTGGAAGTCCGCTGGTCAGGTTGGTTTCAAGGGTTCCCGTAAGTCGACCCCCTTCGCCGCTCAGATGGCTGCCGAGGCTTGCGCCAAGATCGCCATGGAGCACGGCATGCACAAGGTCGCCGTCTTCGTGAAGGGCCCCGGCTCCGGCCGCGAGACCGCCATCCGCTCCCTCCAGGCCGCCGGCCTCGAGGTTTCGAGCATCCAGGACAAGACCCCCATCCCGCACAACGGCTGCCGCCCCAAAAAGCGTCGCCGCGTGTAACTGAAAGGATCGAACTAATATGGCAATCGACAGGACTCCTGTTCTTAAGCGCTGCCGTCAGCTGGGTATCGATCCCGCTGAGCTCGGTTACAGCAGGAAGAAGGAATCTATCCGTCAGCCGAAGCGCCGTCGCAAGGAATCCGAGTACGGCATGCAGCTGCGCGAGAAGCAGAAGG